>NZ_JBFUHK010000092.1:0-8539 GCF_056402435.1 Rahnella sp. P4_A8
CCGCCGGAATCGAAGGTCAGACCTTTACCCACGAGCACGATAGGCTTAGCGTCCGGGTTAGGATTTCCTTTATATTCCATCACCGACATCAGTGATTCGTTTTTCGAACCCTGACCCACCGCCAGATACGCATTCATTCCCAGCTCTTTCATCTGCTGCTCGCCGATAACGCGGGTCGTGATGTTGGTGCTGAACGCATCTGCCAGCTGACGGGCCTGTGACGCCAGATATGCGGCGTTACAGATGTTCGGGGGCATATTGCCGAGATCTTTTGCGGCTTTAATACCTGCTGACACCGCCAGACCGTGTTGAATGGCGCGCTCACCGCTGGTCAGTTCACGGCGGGTCGGCACGTTGAACACCATTTTACGCAGCGGACGGCGCGGCTCGGTTTTGTTGCTTTTCAACTGATCGAAAGTGTAAAGCGACTCTTTGGAGGTTTCGACCGCCTGACGCACTTTCCAGTAAGTATTACGGCCTTTTACGTGCAGCTCGGTGAGGAAGCAAACGGCTTCCATAGAACCGGTGTCGTTCAGGGTGTTAATGGTTTTCTGGATAACCTGCTTGTACTGGCGCTCATCCAGCTCGCGTTCTTTGCCGCACCCAATCAGCAAAATGCGTTCTGAAAGAATATTCGGTACATGATGCAGTAAGAGGGTCTGGCCCACTTTGCCTTCAAGTTCGCCACGGCGAAGCAGGGCGCTGATGTAGCCATCACTGATTTTATCGAGTTGTTCGGCAATCGGTGACAGGCGGCGAGGTTCGAAAACGCCGACTACAATACAGGCACTGCGTTGTTTTTCCGGGCTACCGCTTTTTACGCTGAACTCCATGCACTCTCCTGAATCTTAAAGACAAGGGCGGGAGGTACGGCTAGAATGAGTCGCCGGAGACACTCTCCCGTCATTGTGTTAACGACCTGTGTTAACCTTAAACGGCGTTAGTTTTTATTTTGGCGGCTATAAGCAAGTTCCTATAGGACACCCCAATTCTCGGTGTTGTAATACTATTTTAGCTGCGAAGGTTGCCATATGATGAGAATAAATGACGGATTAGCGATGAAACTAGCGATTTTCCTTCAAAAAGACAAGTTTTCACAGGCGTATTAAGCGTGATCATCATTAGATATCTGGTTAGGGAAACCTTCAAGAGCCAATTTGCCATTCTGTTCATTTTGCTTCTCATCTTCTTCTGTCAGAAGCTGGTCAGAGTGCTCGGAGCAGCGGTCGATGGCGATATCCCAACAAATTTAGTTCTCTCACTTCTGGGCCTTGGCGTTCCGGAGATGGCGCAGCTTATTCTGCCGCTCAGTCTGTTCCTCGGCCTGCTGATGACGCTCGGTAAACTTTATACCGACAGTGAAATCACGGTCATGCACGCCTGTGGTCTTGGAAAACGGTCACTGGTCATCGCCGCGCTGGTTCTGGCGCTATTTACGTCAGTTTTTGCCGGCGTGAATGCGATCTGGCTCAGCCCGTGGTCGTCGAAACATCAGGATGAAGTGCTGGCGGAGGCGAAAGCCAACCCGAGCATGGCCGCGATGGTCGAAGGCCAGTTCCAGCAAGCCCAGAACGGCAATGCGGTGCTGTTCGTTGGCAGTGTTAAAGGGAAGGAATTCCATAACGTCTTCCTGGCTCAACTGCGGCCGAACGGCAACCAGCGGCCTTCCGTTGTGGTCGCTGATAAAGGACATATGTTGCAGCGTGCGGACGGTTCCCAGCAGGTGATGCTGGATAAAGGCACCCGTTATGAAGGCACTGCGCTGTTGCGTGATTTCCGCGTGACGGATTTCACCGATTATCTGGCGGTTATCGGGCATCAGGCTGTACAGCTTGACCCTAATCAGTCGGATCAGATGACCATGACGCAACTCTGGAATTCCAACGAACCGGAAGCGCGGGCAGAGCTGAACTGGCGTTTAACGCTGATCGTTTCAGTCTTTATTATGGCGTTGCTGGTGGTCCCGCTCAGCGTGGTGAATCCTCGTCAGGGGCGTGTACTCAGTATGCTGCCAGCGATCCTGCTGTATCTGATTTTCTTCCTGCTGCAAACCTCGCTGCGCTCCAACGGTGCCAAAGGTAAGCTGGATCCGATGCTCTGGATGTGGGGAACCAACCTGCTCTACTTTGCACTGGCACTGGTGCTTAATGCATGGGACACCTTGCCGGTTCGCAAGATCCGCGCGCGTCTGAGAGGAGCTGCCTGATGTTTGGCGTATTAGACCGTTACATTGGTCGCACTATTTTCAACACCATCATGATGACGTTGTTCATGCTGGTGTCACTCTCCGGCATCATCAAGTTTGTCGATCAGTTGCGTAAAGTCGGGCAGGGCGGATATTCCGCCGCTGGCGCAGGTTTATACACCCTGCTGAGCGTACCGAAGGATATCGAAATCTTCTTCCCGATGGCAGCGCTGCTGGGCGCATTGCTGGGCCTCGGCACGCTGGCAACACGCAGCGAGCTGGTGGTGATGCAGGCATCCGGTTTCACCCGCATGCAGATTGCCGCCTCCGTGATGAAAACGGCGATCCCGCTGGTGCTGCTGACCATGGCGATTGGTGAATGGGTTGCGCCGCAGGGCGAACAAATGGCGCGTAACTACCGTGCGCAACAGATGTACGGCGGTTCACTGCTTTCCACGCAAAACGGAGTGTGGGCAAAAGACGGTCACGATTTTATCTACATCGAACGCGTGGCGGGTGAAAAAGAGCTGACCGGCGTCAACATCTATCATTTCAATGAAGAGAATAAACTGCAGTCAGTCCGTTACGCGTCATCCGCGACCTTTGATAATGGTGAGTGGAAACTCTCTCAGGTGGATGAATCTGATCTGACGGATCAACTGCAAATCACCGGTTCGCAGACGCTGACCGGCGTATGGAAAACCAACCTGACGCCGGACAAACTCGGTGTGGTTGCGCTCGACCCTGACGCGTTGTCGATCAGCGGCCTGCACAACTATGTGAAATACCTGAAGCAGAGCGGGCAGGAAGCAAAACGTTACCAGCTGAATATGTGGAGTAAAATCTTCTCGCCACTGTCCGTTGCGGTGATGATGCTGATGGCGCTGTCGTTCATCTTCGGGCCTTTACGCAGCGTACCGATGGGTGTGCGCGTGGTGACCGGTATTTGCTTCGGTTTTCTGTTCTACGTGCTTGACCAGATATTCGGCCCGTTAAGCCTGGTTTACAGTATTCCGCCGATTCTGGGCGCATTGCTGCCGAGCGGGCTTTTCTTCGTCATCAGCATGTTCTTATTGCTGAAAAAACGCTAAATCCGGCAGTACAGATAAACAAAAAGCAGGCTCTTTTCAGAGGCCTGCTTTTTACATCTGAATTCTGAATATTGAGAACTGAACCGTCAGATCTCGTTATTACGCACCAGATCGGCCACCAGATTGTTCACGCCATCGCTCATGTTTTTAAACTTGGTCAGTTCGCTGCGGGTCACAACCACGAACACGCCCACACCGCGCTGCGGTACCATCGCGACATACGTGATAAAGCCACCACCGCCGCCGGTTTTCTGAATGATACGTGGCAGCAACGGCGTCGGCGCCATCGTTACCCAGCCCATTCCCAGCGAGTCCGCCATTCCCGGTACATCCATTCCTTTGAGCGAGACCAGATCCGTACGCTTGTAATACATCTTCTGCGCCATATCGGCGGTTGTAGTGCGTTGCCCGAGGAACTGACGCATCCAGCGGCCCATATCGGCAGGCGTGGAGTAAAGGCCTCCGCTGCCTGCTGCCGCAATAGTGTTGATACACGGGCTCGGACGCAGACCTTCCATCAGGCGTGAACACTGGCTGGCGTTTGGCGTCAGCGTGGTATCGACCATGCCGAGCGGCTGAGTGATTTGCTCGCGCAGCAACTGGGTATAAGGCTGATTAGCGGCTTTCGATAATGCATCGGACAGCAGGTCAAACGCCAGATTTGAGTAAGAGGCGCGTGCACCCGGCGGCACAGTCAGTTTGGCGACACTCAGCCAGCTCCAGCGATCACTTTTAGTCGGCCAGGTGAAGACGGCACGATGTGCGACACCGCCCGGCTGCTCGCGCGGCAAACCGCTGGTGTGGGTGGCGAGATTCAGCAGGGTGATCGGATTTGTGCCGCTGTAAGCAGGAACACGGGCACCGGCCGGGGCGTATTTACGCAACGGATCGTTAATACTGACTTTGCCCTGCTGCGCCATTTTTACCAGCACTTCACTGGTAATAAGTTTGGTCAGCGAGGCGATACGCACCACAGAGTCTTCACGTGGTCGCAAATCGGAACCGGGACGGGTTTCCCCGAAGCTGCGGAAAACCTGCTGATTGTTATCAACGACAACCAGCGCCATTCCCATCGCGCCGCTGCCGTAAAAGATGTGTTCTGCATGGTCATCCACGACCTGCGACGCCAGACGCGCATTCTGCTGCGCGTGGCTCCATAAAGGCGTACTGGCGAAGGCCAGCGCGAGGAGCGAAAGTGAGAGTTTTTTCAACAAGCTGGTATCCATCAACAGGGCAAGATCTATTCGTGATTTGTATACTAATGCGAAGTTTGAGAAACGGCATTGGAAAAACGTGGGTAAACAGAAGATTTTTGTCAGCAAATCCTCACTGAGCTGCGGTGTATGACTGTTTTTTCAACACTTAAACCGAACAAGGCGGGATAACTATTGCGTGACCGGCTGGGCTGGGTATAATGCCCACGTTTTCCGCATACTACTTTCAGTGCCGAAGTGGCGAAATCGGTAGACGCAGTTGATTCAAAATCAACCGCCGCAAGGTGTGCCGGTTCGAGTCCGGCCTTCGGCACCATTAGTATGTAAATAGACCTCAACTGAGGTCTTTTTTTATGCCTAAAATCCAGTTCCCGCAAGGCTTTGCCCCGCTTTTCAGTCAACCGACGTCAATCTGAGTTACCCCACATCAACATGCTTGTGAGTATAGAACCGAGTATATATGCTGGTTCGATAATGCTTATATACTCACGGCAGCATATGGAAGGAATACCATCATGGCCCTGACTGATACCAAGGTGCGTTCGGCAAAACCAGAAGCAAAGGAATACTCGCTCGTCGATGGCGACGGCATGTTTTTGCTGATACACCCTAACGGCTCCAAATACTGGCGTTTCCGCTTTCGCTTTGGCGGCAAGCAACACCTGATGGCCTTTGGCGTTTACCCTGAGACATCCCTTGCTGATGCCAGACATAAAAGAGAAGCTGCCAGAAAACTGGTTGCTGCAGGCATTGACCCCCGCGAACAAAAACGTGCAGTAAAAGAAGAGTTGGCTAAAGAAGTCTTCACTTTCGAAGTGGTTGCCAGAGAATGGCATGCGACTAATAAGAAGTGGTCAAAAGATCACAGCAATCGTGTTTTGAAAACCCTGGAAGACTTTCTTTTCCCGGCCATTGGTAAGCACAATATCACTGAACTCAAGACTCGAGATTTGCTGGCACCTATCAAAGCGGTAGAGAAGTCAGGTCGTCTTGAAGTGGCTTCGCGCCTACAGCAGCGCACGACAGCAATCATGCGCTACGCCGTACAAAGTGGTTTAACCGACTACAATCCCGCTCAGGAAATGGCTGGTGCCGTCGCTACAGCAAAACGGCAACATCGTCCCGCCTTAGAACTTAGCCGTACTCCTGAGCTACTTCACCGTATCGACACCTACACTGGCAGACCGCTCACTCGTTTGGCAATAGAGATGACATTGCTGGTTTTTATCCGTTCAAGCGAACTGCGTTTCGCCCGTTGGTCAGAGATCGACTTCGAGACATCAATGTGGACGATACCGGCAGATCGTGAACCATTAGAAGGTGTTAAACATTCTCACCGTGGTTCAAAGATGCGAACGCCTCATCTGGTACCATTATCTCGGCAGGCCCTCGCAGTCCTTGAGAAAATAAAACGGCTTAATGGTAATCGCGATTTAATTTTCGTTGGCGATCACGATCCACGTAAACCGATGAGTGAAAACACCGTCAACAATGCACTCCGGGTGATGGGCTATGACACGAAAATTGAGGTTTGCGGCCATGGATTTAGAACCATGGCATGTAGTTCGTTGATCGAATCGGGGTTGTGGTCTAAAGATGCGGTTGAGCGGCAGATGAGCCACCAAGAACGTAACTCTGTGCGCGCATCTTACATTCATAAGGCAGAGCACTTGGATGAACGCAGGCTAATGCTGCAGTGGTGGGCTGATTTTCTAGATGCAAATCGGGAGAAGGGGGTTAGTCCGTTTGATTTTGGGAAGTAGTAAGGTTTTTACTGATCTGATAATAATGAATATAGAAGAAACTAATTATGTTTAGAAGGAATTTGCTCATAATTTATTGAATGATCATAATTTATTTTCTATATTATTATTGAATTAAAAAGCAAGTTTCAATTTGCAAATGGAGGCTTGCATTACTTTGGGTTTTTTCTATAGAGTAAATAGTCCCAACTTGTGGAGAAGTATTATGCAACATTTTGATAAGCAGTCTGCTATGGATATTATCTCCCATTCCACGGGAGGGTTTAGCTATGACACCCTTGCTAGGGCATTGATTTCAAAGAATAATATTTCAGACTCGCAGTGTCTTCTCATTGAGTGTAAAAAGTTTTGCGACCATCTTGAAACCATCGGGTTACTGAAAAAGTGTCCTCATTTGTTAAATGGACATGATGAGTATTTCGAATACATTCATCATTGACTTAGCCATCCTCGACATTTTTTCGGGGATGCGTTATGTGTTTCTTGCAACAACCCCTTTTCTGCGATAGCTTTGCTACGGAAAATTTTTTGAGGGTAGTTTGTGAGCCATATAAATTTGATAACAACATGCACAAATGGAAAGCATGGACATAGTTGCAATTCTCTGAATTTAAGTGATTATTCGGCTGGGAAAACATCAGCGAATGTTCTAATTCATTCCTGGTGTAATGCCTCAAAAGAAGYGCTTGCAAGATCAGCCTTCATTTCTGTTGAAGACCTTTACAAAGGTGGGCATTGGTCGACTGCACAAACTATCAATAAAGACCATCCGATTGATTTATGGGTTCTTTCTGCTGGGTTTGGACTGCTACATAACATGGATAAGGTTATTCCATATCGGGCGACCTTCTCCACTGGTTATGCGGAGTCCATCCCATTGTTTTCAAAAGATTATCCTGCTAAATCTTTCCATAGGACATGGTGGAAAGAGATTACAGAAAGATCTCCTTTAAAGTCAGAACATGCAACTTCAATAACGATGTTGATGAAAGAGAGACCAAAGGAGTATTTTATCATTTGTGGGTCTCCTGATTATATCAATGCCATTGAACTTGATATCATTAATGGTCTGGAATATTTGTATGTACCAAAGAAACAATTTTTAATTATCACTTCGAAAAAAATAAATAATAGGTTGGACGATTATTTATTAAAGAGCGATGCGCGCATAGCTGAATTTTTGAAATGTAATATGCTCATGCTAAATATTAGCCTTGCAAAATACGTTATAAACAATTTTAACTCTAATAGAAATGAAGATTTGAGTATCCTTGCTCAGGAGATGTCAAAGCAATTCTATACTCTGCCGGAGCGTACTGTTATTAAGGGTATAAAGCGTAATCCTGAGGAGGTGGAAAAGTATATTTTGACACTTTTACAGCAACAGCCTGAGATGAGTGCCTCAAAAGCTCTGCGGACTTTTCGTGATTCAGGTAACAGTTTTGAAGAGAAACGATTTCGTGTTTTGTTTCAGTCTGTCTCTGCCCGCATTGTGTAATGTCCGGATGGTGGTTTTGTGATAGAATCCCGCGTTTTTTGAAGTCTGGGCAAAGGCGTTACAGGAGAGCAGGTTGTCGAAGCTAAAATACTTTTTTCCGGATAGTCAGGATTTTATTGATCCGAGTTTTGACTTCATACGGGAAACGCGTAACGAACATCGTGTGCGCCAGCGTGATGACCATTATCCGCACGAGGTTTTCCCTCATCCCTACGATGGCATGCTCGTTTCAAAAGCGGTCGTTGATGGACTGGGTGGTGGTGAAAGCAAATATACACGTGCTCAGCGGTTACGCTATTTCCGCAATGGAATGAAACATTTCTTTCGTTTGCCAGATAACATGGAGACGATGGGAGACTGCGGTGCTTTTACCTATGTAAATCAAGATGTTCCGCCTTATCGTGTTGAGGAGGTTATCGAGTTTTACGAGACATCTCGTTTTAATTACGGTGTTTCCCTCGACCATATTGTGTTTGGTTACGAAAAGCCGGGAGAGTCGTTTACAGGAGAAGTCCTTGCTGAGTGCCGTCGTCGCCAGGATATCACGCTTACGCTAGCGCAAGAATTTCTGACAAAGTCTCAGCAGAGTTGTTTCACTCCGTTTGGTGTGGCCCATGGCTGGAGTAAAGACTCTTATCGACAGTCTGCGCAAGCACTCCTGGCGATGGGATATAAGAACATCACCATGGGGGGTATGGTTCCCCTGAAAACGCCTCAAATTCTGGAAACGCTGGAAGAGATAAAACCGCTGCTGAAAAGTGATACTTGTGTTCATCTTCTTGGTATCG
>NZ_JBFUHK010000093.1:0-8450 GCF_056402435.1 Rahnella sp. P4_A8
ACCAGCCAGACCATGGACTCGAGGGGGAGTTTACGCTTGCGTAGGGTGACGGTGTCAGTGAGAGAAAAAGCTTGCTGAATGAGGTCAGGAGACAGGAGGTCAGCGAGGCTTTGAACTTCATCGGGGGCAGTAAGATTGATAATACCGAGAGCTTGTGAAAGTTCCATTTAAAAAGGGTCCATGATGAGCATGAACCCTTTTTACACGAGCCACCGGATCGGTCAACTGATCCTTAAACGATCGGCATTATCCCGCGGGAGGTTTTTCATTTTCAGCACGTCGCTGTTTTAGATCTTTGCACCGGCGACCGCTTCTTTCGCCAGCTCAGTAATGCGTGCGTAATCACCGCTTTCCAGCGCATCGGCTGGCACCAGCCATGAACCACCGATACACAGCACGCTTTTCAGCGCCAGGTAATCACGGTAGTTCGCTGGCGAAATTCCGCCAGTCGGGCAGAAACGCACCTGCGGGAACGGACCGGAAATCGCCTGCAACGCTTTCACGCCGCCATTGGCCTCAGCCGGGAAGAACTTAAATTCACGCAGACCAGCATCCAGACCCATCATCAGTTCGGATACCGTACAAATCCCCGGGATTAAAGGAATAGAACCGGCATTGGCTGCTTTCAGCAAAGCATCAGTCAGGCCAGGGCTAATCGCAAACTGGGCACCCGCCTCGGTCACTTCAGCCAGTTGCTCTGGATTGAGTACCGTACCTGCGCCAATGATAGCGTCCGGCACTTCTTGAGCAATGGCACGGATCGCATCCATCGCGCATGGGGTGCGCAACGTCACTTCCAGCACACGGACGCCACCCGCAACCAGCGCTTTAGCCAGCGGAACCGCATGCTCCAGTTTGTTGATAACAATCACAGGAACAACCGGCCCTGAGGTCAGAATTTGTTCCGCGCTTGTTTTCCAGTTTTTCATCTTGTTCTCCATTCATGCCCGCAGGCACCGTTGTGATTGATGGCGCGCCCCTGCCACAGGGACCAGCAGAATTTAAACCCTGCCAGTAACCGACCACACCCGATTGGACGATACTACTCTCCCCGTCATACTTGAAGCCGCAGCGGCGTTGATTGCGCTTGTTCACCCGAATCACTGACTCATGTCAGCTCATCGGGACTCACACACTTGCCGCCTTGCTGCAACTCCAATTATTTTGGGGAGTAATGACTCAATAAATTATTCGTTACTCGAACTCGTTCCAGGAACGGCCGTCGCGGGTGATCATCGCCACGGAAGCCACCGGCCCCCATGTCCCGGACTGATACGGTTTTGGTGCTTCGCTTTCCGCAGCCCATGCGTTCATGATGGAATCGACCCATTTCCAGGCTTCTTCCACTTCGTCACGACGGACGAACAGCGCCTGAATTCCACGCATGGTTTCCAGCAGCAGACGCTCGTAAGCATCGGCAATATGCTGTTCATTGAAGGTTTCAGTAAAGCTCAGATCCAGCTTGGTGGTTTGCAGACGGTGTTTGTGCTCAAGACCCGGCACTTTGTTCAGCACTTCGATCTCGATACCTTCGTCCGGTTGCAGACGAATAGTCAGTTTGTTCTGCGGCAACTGCTGGTAAGAATCACGGAACAGGTTCAGCGCCGGGTTTTTGAAATACACCACGACCTCAGAACATTTGCTCGGCAGACGCTTACCGGTGCGCAGGTAGAATGGCACGCCCGCCCACTGCCAGTTGTCGATATCCACACGAATAGACACGAAAGTTTCGGTGCTGCTGGTTTTTTTCGCACCTTCTTCTTCCAGATAGCCAGGGACTTTTTTGCCCTGCACGAAGCCGGCTGTGTACTGGCCGCGCACGGTGTTTTCACGCACGTTTGACTGGTCGATACGACGCAGTGAGCGCAGCACTTTCACCTTTTCGTCACGGATACGGTCGGTGCTCAGATCAGCCGGAGGTGACATGGCGATCATGGTCAGAATTTGCAGCAAGTGGTTCTGGATCATGTCGCGCATCTGACCGGCGTCATCAAAGTAACCCCAGCGGCCTTCGATACCGACTTCTTCAGCGACCGTGATCTGCACATGATCAATGGTGCGGTTATCCCAGTTGCTGGCAAACAGATTGTTAGCGAAACGCAGTGCCAGGAGATTCAGTACCGTTTCTTTACCCAGATAGTGGTCGATACGGTAAACCTGGGACTCAGCGAAGTATTCCGCGACTTGATCGTTGATAACCTGAGAAGACTCCAGAGAGTGTCCCAGTGGTTTCTCCATCACGACGCGCGCAGGTTCTTTGTTCAGCCCTGCTTCGCCCAGACCGCGGCAAATCGCACCGAAGTGGCCTGGCGCAATCGCAAAGTAGTTAATGGTGGCGCGATTTTGCTGGTCAAGCATTTTGCCCAGCACTTTGAAATGCTTCACATCGTTGACATCAAGGTTACAGAAATCAAGACGGGCGCTGAGCTTATCCCACAGTTCCGGATCAATTTTTTCTTTCATGAAGGTGGTCAGTGCTTCTTTGACCACTTCGGTATAGGCCGCTTTGTCCCATTCCGCACGTCCGACACCGATGATGCGGGTGTCCGGGTGAATGTGACCCGCTTTCTCTAACTGATACAGGGAAGGCAACAGCTTACGGCGCGCAAGATCGCCCTTTGCACCGAAAATTACCAGATCACACGCCTGGGCTGTCTGAGTTACCGCCATGTTCTTCTCCTCAATGCAGGAATACCTAACATATTTCTGGTTGCTGTGCGTGAGCCGCAACTCGAATTATCTCGGGTACATATTGTAATTTTATTTCAGCAACAATGTACTCTGATTGCCCGTGAGCCGTAAACCATGTTCTGACAGGGGGATAACTCTGCGGAAAAGCTTGTTTTTATCATAAATGTCTCAGCGGATAGTAAAACCCACCACATTCTGTAATTTTATGACAAAACTGAACAGAATTTACCATACTGAAAGTTAGATCCCGGTCAAACTCTGACAAAAAAAGCGTTTTTTCGCCTGACTGACGCTGCCAACAGCATTAAGCGCGTAGTATATTTTCATCAAATCAACACGATTTCCTCTTTTCAAAGAAATCGTTGAAACCTATGAGTGTCATGCTTATGAATACGTTGGAAAAAATCCAGACCCACCTTGACATTCTGAGCAAGTCAGAACGCAAAGTCGCCGAAGTGATCCTGGCATCCCCACACATTGCAATCCACTCCAGTATTGCCACTCTCGCCCGCATGGCGGACGTCAGTGAACCTACTGTAAACCGTTTTTGCCGTCGCCTCGACACAAAAGGGTTTCCAGATTTTAAATTACATCTGGCACAAAGTCTGGCAAACGGCACACCTTATGTGAACCGTAACGTGGATGAAAGCGACAGCGTCAGCGCTTACACCAGCAAAATTTTCGAATCCGCTATGGCCAGCCTCGATCAGGTGAAAAATACTCTCGATATCGCTGCCATCAACCGCGCAGTCGATTTACTCACCCAGGCGAAAAAGATTTCTTTCTTTGGGCTGGGCGCATCGGCTGCAGTGGCGCATGATGCCATGAACAAATTCTTCCGCTTTAACATTCCCGTGGTGTATTTCGATGACATCGTCATGCAGCGCATGAGTTGCATGAATTCCAGCGAAGGCGATGTGGTGGTGTTGATTTCCCACACCGGCCGTACCAAAAACCTGGTCGAGCTGGCGCAACTTGCCCGCGAAAACGACGCTACGGTCATTGCCATCACGTCCTTTAATACGCCACTGGCGCATGAGGCCACGCTGGCTCTGTTACTGGATGTTCCGGAAGATACCGACGTTTATATGCCGATGGTTTCTCGAATCGCTCAGTTGACGTTGATTGATGTGCTGGCTACCGGGTTTACGCTGCGTCGTGGTGCAAAATTCAGAGATAACCTGAAGCGGGTCAAAGAAGCGTTGAAAGAATCGCGCTTTGATAAGGGAATGGTTGTCCCTAACCTGCCGGAGTAAGCTCGTCATGCGAGTCGGCACATCAAATCATTCATAAAATATATGAACAAATCATCATTGATTTAATAGGGAGTCTGGCGGGAAATCTACGCGCAAAGTGCGCAGGGTAAATGTCAGACATGAGGTCAGCGGGTCACACAGGTGAAACCCTTTTGTATTACAATTACACCTAAACCCAATGTGGGCTCGCTGTTTTTTTGCATTACCATGTTTCATCAGTTAACGGAGTTAGGCATGTCCAGAAGGCTCAGAAGAACGAAGATTGTTACCACGCTCGGCCCTGCAACTGACCGCGACAATAATCTTGAGAAGATCATTGCTGCTGGTGCGAACGTTGTGCGTATGAATTTCTCCCACGGAACCGCTGAAGATCACATTCTTCGCGCTAACAAAGTGCGTGAAATAGCCGCGCGTCTCGGCCGCCACGTCGCGATTCTTGGCGATCTGCAAGGTCCGAAAATCCGTGTATCGACCTTCAAGGAAGGTAAAGTTTTCCTCAATATCGGTGACAAATTCCTGCTCGATGCCAACATGAGCAAGGGTGAAGGCGATAAAGAAAAAGTCGGCATCGACTATAAAGGTCTCCCTGCTGATGTGGTGCCGGGTGATATTCTGTTACTTGATGACGGCCGTGTGCAGCTGAAAGTACTCGAAGTTCAGGGCATGAAAGTGTTCACGGAAGTGACCGTGGGCGGCCCGCTGTCTAACAATAAAGGCATCAATAAGCTGGGCGGAGGTCTTTCTGCCGAAGCGCTGACTGAGAAAGATAAAGCAGACATTATTACTGCGGCCAAAATGGACGTAGATTATCTGGCAGTTTCATTTCCACGCACCGGCGAAGATCTTAACTACGCGCGCCGTCTGGCACGCGATGCAGGCTGTAATGCGCAAATCGTGTCTAAAGTCGAACGCGCTGAAGCGGTGGCGTCAGATGAAGCAATGGATGACATCATTCTGGCATCCGATGTCGTGATGGTGGCCCGCGGTGACCTGGGTGTTGAAATCGGCGATCCTGAGCTGGTGGGTATCCAGAAAAAACTGATCCGTCGTGCACGTCAGCTGAACCGCGCGGTGATCACTGCGACCCAGATGATGGAATCGATGATCACTAACCCGATGCCAACCCGTGCAGAAGTGATGGACGTAGCGAACGCCGTGCTCGATGGCACAGATGCGGTCATGCTGTCAGCGGAAACGGCTGCCGGTCAATATCCTGCTGAAACTGTGGCAGCCATGGCGCGCGTATGTCTGGGCGCAGAAAAAATCCCAAGCATTAACGTTTCCAAACACCGCCTGGACGTGGAATTCGATAACATCGAAGAAGCCATTGCAATGTCCGCCATGTACGCGGCAAACCACCTGAAAGGGGTCACGGCGATCATTTCCATGACCGAGTCCGGGCGTACCGCGCTGATGTTGTCACGTATCAGCTCCGGCCTGCCGATCTTTGCCATGTCGCGCCACGAACACACACTGAATCTGACCGCGATTTACCGCGGCGTTACCCCTGTCTTCTTCGACAGCGCAAATGACGGCGTAGCGGGCGCACAGGATGCCGTGAATTTACTGCGTGATAAAGGTTACCTTTTGTCAGGCGATCTGGTGATCATCACCCAAGGTGATGTCATGAGTACCGTCGGTACCACCAATACCAGCCGCATACTGCGTGTAGAATAATGGTGAAATGTAATAAGATATAAGCATATGGCCGATCATCGTGATCGGCCTTTTTTATTTTCGTGTGCCCCTGAATTTATTACTCCCTCCTGCTGGTCAGTCAATAGTCTTAATTTGATCATTATTTTTCCATTCTTTTGAAATAATCAGGTTCACTGCATAAAACATTGCGTGATGAAAATTCATTACACCTACAAACATTGCGCTTAAATATAACTTTTTATCGCAAGGCAACCCTTATTTTAAGTCAGCAAACGTATAAAAAATACAGATTCATCTCATAGGAATGTGTACTCCGTACTTATCGTTCAGAAATTTATGTGACACACATCACATTAAACAATCAAAAAGTTCTGTTATGGGCAAATGTTCAATGTCGTTATTGAATGATAATGATTTGCATTTATAATGATTCTCAATCGTTAAAACCTTGTATAAGTCCGCACTAAGGAATCCAAACAAGACATATCACTGCTTATTTTTTATAACATAAAATATTTAACCATACACTTTACAGGCATGGCCATCAGCCCTGCCTGCTGATGCTTACGTTCACTGCTAAATCCTGACTTTATCCGGGTGGCCGCCCCACGCCTGCTGAGGATGAAAAGGACTAACCAAAAGGATCCAGAATGAGCCAGATAAATAACTGGGAATTAATGCAATCCGGCACTCAAGACCTGACAATCACTCAGGCGAATATAAGCAAAAATAAAGGTTATATTTTTAACCAGAACAGCACTTCTGAATGGCAGACCCTGATTGAGCAAGGCCTCGAATTAATTAAAACCCATATTAACCATACTGAGAAACCTTTTTCCGGCGTTTCTCCGGCTGAATTAGCCGAGCAATTTCGCCATATTGACCTGACCAAACCTTTAGACGGAACGCGGCTGGCGCTGGAAGAACTGGATGATTTATATCTTCAGCACGCGGTCTATTTCCACCATCCGAAATACCTCGCGCATCTCAACTGTCCGACCGTAGTACCTTCCCAACTGGCGGAACTGTTTATCAGCGCCATCAACTCCTCTGTGGATACCTGGGATCAGAGCGCAGGCGGCACACTCATCGAGCAAAAAGTTATTGACTGGACACTCGCCCGGATCGGTTTTGGCGCACAGTCAGATGGTATTTTCACCAGCGGCGGTACGCAGTCTAATCTGATGGCAATGCTGCTGGCACGAGACAGTCATTGCAAACGCACCCGCCCGCAGCACAGCATCAAGTACCAGGGGCTGCCGCCGGAAGCCAACCGCTGGCGTATTTTCAGTTCACAGGTCAGCCATTTCAGTATTCAGAAATCCGCTGCCCTGCTCGGCCTGGGTTATGACGCCGTGGTGCCAGTCGCCTGCGACAGCGCTTTCCGTATGGATATTGCCGCGCTCCGTCAGGAAATTGAGCGCTGCCACACTGAAGGGTTGATTCCAATTGCGGTCGTGGCAACCGCCGGTACGACCGACTTTGGCAGCATTGACCCGCTGAATGAGATCGCTGAAATCTGCCGCCAGGAAAAAATCTGGATGCATGCTGATGCCGCATACGGCTGCGGTTTGCTGGTTTCACCTCAGCATCGCCAGCGCATTGAAGGGATCCATCTGGCCGATTCCGTTACCGTGGATTATCACAAATCCTTCTTCCAGCCGGTGAGCTGCAGCGCGTTTCTGGTTAACGATCACAGCCATCTGGAGCACGTCACGCACCACGCTGAATACCTGAATCCGCTGAGTGCGAAACTGGAAGGCACGCCAAATCTGGTGAACAAAAGTATCCAGACCACCAAACGTTTTGATGCCCTCAAAATGTGGCTGACGTTGCGCATTATGGGTCAACAAGCACTGGGGGAATCATTTGATGTGCTGCTGGCACGCGCAACAGAAACGCATCAGATGATGGAACAAAATCCGAATATCGAAGTGCTGCATAAACCGGAACTGAGCACGCTGGTATTCCGTTTTGTGCCGCGTATCTCCATGAGTCATGAACAGATTGACGAAATCAATGCCGGGATCCGCAAGGCCATTTTCCGCGACGGCAGCGCCGTTATCGCCGGTACCAAAGTGCATCAGCGTCAGTATCTGAAATTCACCTTACTGAACCCCACCACCACCAGGGAAGACGTTGCCGATGTGCTCAGCCTGATCACGCATTACGGCAAAGAACTGACTGCCAGCGCGCTGAGCGCCGCGAAAAACCGGTAAAAGGAGCCGCACCATGAATATCCATTCAAACGACCAAACGTATGATTTCATCGCCGTGGGCATCGGCCCGTTTAACCTCGGGCTGGCCTGTCTGACTGAACCGGTGAAAGAGCTGAACGGTCTGTTTTTAGACCAGAATGACAGCTTCGACTGGCACACCGGTATGATGCTGGAAAGCGCGCATTTACAGACGCCGTTCATGGCAGATCTGGTGACTCTCGCCGATCCGACCAGCCCTTACAGCTTCCTGAATTACCTGAAATTACAGGGGAAACTTTACTCGTTCTACATCCGTGAAGACTTCTTCATGATGCGTAAAGAGTTCAATCAGTATTGCCAGTGGGCATGCAGCCAACTGACCAGCCTGCAATTCTCCACGCGCGTGGAACTGGTCACCTGGGATGCCGTGCAGGAATGCTATCTGGTTGAAACGCGCTCAACCAAAAGCGGCGAAAAGCAGATTTACCGCACCAAAAGGCTGGTTCTCGGCACAGGACCGTCGCCGTGGATACCCGCCTGTGCGCGGGATGCCGGCAGGAACGTGCATCATTCCTCGGCCTATTTGCCGAACAAAGAGCAGGTACAGAATTCGAAATCCATTACCGTGGTCGGCAGCGGCCAGAGT
>NZ_JBFUHK010000094.1:0-8183 GCF_056402435.1 Rahnella sp. P4_A8
ATTGAGGCGCCAACCGGCGTCGGGAAAACGCTGTCCTATCTGATCCCCGGCATTGCCGTCAGCCGCGAGGAAGAAAAACCGCTGATTGTCAGCACCGCCAACGTGGCGTTGCAGGATCAGATTTTTAGTAAAGATCTCCCGCTGCTGAAAAAAATTATTCCGGATCTGAAATTCACCGGCGCATTCGGGCGTGGCCGTTATGTCTGCCCGCGTAATCTGGCGGCGATGAGTAACGAGAATGCGCAGGGCGACCTCGGGTTGTTCCTCGGCGATGAACTGGCGCCTTCCAGCGGCGAAGAACAGAAACTCTGTAAAACGCTGGAAACCGCGTTGTCCCGCTACGAGTGGGACGGATTGCGCGATCATTACCAGAAAACCATCGACGATCCGCTGTGGATAAAAATCAGCACCGACAAAGCCAACTGCCTCAGCCGTAACTGCCACTATTTCCGCGAATGCCCGTATTTTGTGGCGCGCAAAGAGATTGAAAGTGCCGATGTGGTGGTGACTAACCACGCGCTGGTGATGGCTGCGCTGGAATCGGAATCGGTGCTGCCGCCGGCGAAAGATCTGCTGCTGGTGCTTGATGAAGGCCATCATTTGCCGGAAGTGGCGCGTGATGCGCTGGAAGTTGAGGCCGAAATCACTGCGGTGTGGAATAACCTGCAACTGGACAACTTTGTGCGCCAGATTGAGCAATGTCTGGCGCTGTTCACCCCGAAAAATCCGCCGCCGCTGACCCATGCTGAACGCCTGCATAACCACTGTGCCGAAATGCGCGAACTGCTGCTGCTGATCGAGCAAGCGGTCAGCCAGCATCTGCCGCCTGCAGAACCGGAAGCCGAATACCGTTTCGAGCTGGGCGTCTTACCCCCTGAACTGACCGAACAGTGCAGCCGCCTGTTTAAACTCACCGATGGCCTGCGCAGCCTGGCAGAATACATGGTGAATGACCTCAGCGAGAAAACCGGCAAGCACGATATTATGCGTTTACACCGCGCGATTCTGCATATGAGCCGCATGCAGGGGTATCTCGAAACCATGAGCAAACTGTGGCGGCTGGCGGCGCTGGACAAGGCCTCGAATGCCCCGATTGGCAAATGGGTGACGCGTTCGTATTTCGATAACCAGACACATCTGGTGTTTCATTGCGCGGGGATCCGCGTCAGCGAACAGCTGGAAAAAATGCTGTGGCGCAAAGTGCCGCATGTGGTGATCACTTCCGCGACATTGCGTTCGCTGAACAGTTTTTCCCGGCTTCAGGAAATGAGCGGGCTGACGGAAAAAGCCGGTGACCGGTTTGTCAGCCTGGATTCGCCGTTTAATCACGTCGAGCAGGGCAAGCTGGTCATTCCGCAAATGACCCTCGAACCGGTGATGGCCAATGAGGCCGCGCATATTCAGGAAATGGCAGATTTCTTCCGCGCTGAACTGGCGAAAGGGGGGCATACCGGTCAACTGGTATTGTTTGCCAGCAACCGTGCGTTACAGCAGTTTGTGGCGCTGTTACCGGATTTACGCCTGATGTTACTGGTGCAGGGCGATCAGCCGCGCTACCGGCTGGTCGAGGAGCACCGTAAACGCGTCGCTGCGGGCACCACCAGCGTACTGATTGGCCTGCAATCGTTCGCCGAAGGGCTGGACCTGAAAGGGGAACTGCTGACGCAGGTACATATCCATAAGATCGCTTTCCCCCCTATCGACAGTCCGGTTATTCTGACGGAAGGTGAATGGCTGAAAACGCTGAAACGCTATCCGTTTGAAGTGCAGAGTTTGCCCAGCGCGTCATTCAATCTGATCCAGCAGGTCGGGCGACTGATCCGCAGCCATGAATGTACGGGCGAAATCGTGATTTACGATAAGCGCCTGCTGACAAAAAGTTACGGTGCACGCCTGCTGGCGGCATTGCCGGTATTCCCGATTGAACAGCGCGAAATGCCAGCGCCCGGTTCAGTGAAGCGTCCCGATATTCTCAAGACCGCGAAGAAAGACCCGGTTCGTCGCCGTGCGCGCAGACGATAACTTCTTTCCACTGACACATGATTGCACAGACAAGGTAAGGCTACGATGGATTACACCAAACTCATCAAAGAAGTGGGACGGGGCAAAAATCACGCCCGCGATTTGAACCGTGAGCAGTCGCATGCGTTGTATCGCCACATGCTGGCGGGCGAGGTGCCGGATCTGCAACTCGGTGCGCTGCTGATTGCATTTCGTATCAAAGGCGAAGCGGAAGAAGAAATGCTCGGTTTTTATCAGGCGATGGACGAGTGCGTGATGCGCCTTCAGGCACCGGCTGATCGTCCGCTGCCGGTCGTGATCCCAACCTATAACGGTGCACGTAAACAGGCGAATCTGACGCCGCTGCTGGCCATCCTGCTCAGCCGTCTCGGCTTGCCGGTGCTGGTGCATGGTGTGGATGAAGATCCTACCCGCATCACCAGTGCTGAGATTTTTCGTGCGCTCGGCATCCGCGCAGCACAAAGCCAGCAGGACGCACAACAGCTTTCAGATGCGGCTGACGCACCGGTATTTGTGCCAATCTCCGTACTTTGCCCGCCAGTCGAAAAACAGCTCGCGTTGCGCTGGCAGATGGGGGTGCGAAACAGCAGCCATACCCTGGCGAAACTTATCACGCCGTTTACCGGTCAGGATTCCCTGCGTTTATCGAGTGTTTCGCACCCTGAATACGTGCAGCGTGTTTCCTCGTTCTTCCGCCAGATTGATGGCCGTGCGCTCCTGACGCAAGGCACTGAAGGGGAAGTGTACGCGAACCCTTCACGCTTTCCGCAGACGCACTTTATCGCCGGTGGCGAACAGCGCGTACTGGCCGAAAAAGAAGAGATTTTCGGTGCGGACGTGCCGGCAAGCAAAGATGTCGCCACTACCGTTGCCTACATTCAGGAATGCCTGAAGGGCGAACGCGCTATTCCGCAGGCGATCATCACGCAACTGGCGTGTTGTCTGGTGGCCGCAGAGGTTTGTGCCGATATGGTTGAGGCCAGAATGATTGTGGATCAGATTTTTTAACCGAACTCGATCCGCTCCCTCCCTGCGAAGGGGAGGGTTGGGGTGGGGTATTAAGGTCAAAATCAGGCGTTTAAGTGTGCATAAGCATGGGTTTCGCCTTTAATACCCCCTCCCGGCCTCCCTCTTCGCAGGAGGAGGAGTTAAAAAACTGCCTGTATTCCTCTATAAATCCTGCGTTTAAGTCCGGCTCAGCTCCCCAAAAACTCCGTTACCCTGTTCAAAAGTGTGGTTAACCGTTAAAATAGAGAAACTACGAAATTTATTTCATGATTTCATTCGTTTTTTTATAAAATTTTATGGGGATTTAAATATGGAAACTTTACCAGCTTGCCCGACGTGTCAATCCGAATTCACCTGGCAGGACGGCGAAATGCTTAACTGCCCTGAATGCGGTCATGTCTGGTCGATGAACAGTGATGCTGCGGCAGATGATGATGTACTGAAAGTGGTGGATGCCAACGGCAATCTGCTGGCGGATGGCGATTCTGTCACCGTGATCAAAGACCTGAAAGTGAAAGGCAGTTCTTCGATGCTGAAAATCGGCACCAAAGTGAAAGGCATTCGTTTAGTCGAAGGCGATCACAACATCGATTGCAAAATTGATGGTTTCGGCCAGATGAAACTCAAATCTGAGTTTGTTAAGAAAAACTGATCTCCGCACCTTCCTGCCTGACGTTCAAAAGCGGTTTTGCCATATCGACATAACCGCTTTGCGAACATACACTCAATGCATAATCTCGTTAACTTTCAGCAGAGAAGAATGCATGAAACAGGCCCAGGACTACTTTAACGCCCTCAATCGCGATTACCTCAACGTTCATCAGGACAAAGAAAATTTGTTCTGGCAACACTATATGGGCACCGGTGATGACACTGTTTCTGCGGCTTTCTCCGCTGCTGAAACGGCGTACAAACGTTTTATCGCCCAGCCTTCCCGCCCGCAGGAATTGCGTGATGCGATTGCCCGCGTCGAAAAAGAATCCGCCAGCGAGGCGCGTGATGCCTTACTGCACGGTCTGCGTGGCTGGCTGAATTTCTTTGACTGTAACGTGATTGAAGACCCTAAAGCACAGGCGCTGCTGGATGAAATTATTCAGGCGGAATCGGCGCTGTTCGGCAAACGTAAGCAGTACCGCATGACGCACATCAACAGCAAAGGCGAGCGCGTTAATGCCTCCCTTGGCGAGCTGCTGACCAATCAGGCGAATAACGAAAATGAAGTCTACCGCCGGAGTTCGCAAAATGCATTGCGCGAACTGGAGGACTGGCTGCTGCATAACGGATTGCCTGAGCTGATCGGCTTGCGTAACCGTTTTGCGCGTCAGCTCGGTTACCGCAACTACTTCGATTATAAAGTGAATAAAACCGAGCGCATGTCGCCGGAACAGTTATTCGCCATCCTCGATCGTTTCGAAGAGCAAACCCGCGAAAGCAACACCCGCAGCCTCAATGAACTGGTCGCGCGTGAAGGCGACGCCGCACTATTGCCATGGAATATCCGCTTCGCCAGCGCCGGTGACGTCACCCGTCAGCTCGATCCTTACTTCCCGTTCGCTGATTCCCTGCGTCGCTGGATAGACAGCTTCAAGCGCCTGAATATCGGCTTTAACGGTGCAGAAATGCAGCTGGATTTGCTGGTACGCGAAGGCAAGTTTGAAAATGGTTTTATGCACGGGCCGGTGCCGCCGTTCTATGACAACGGCAAATGGGTGCCAGCAGTGATTAACTTCACCAGCCTGGCGAAACCTGATCAGATTGGCAGTGGCGCGAATGGCCTGAATACGCTGTTCCATGAAGGCGGCCATGCGGCGCACTTCGCCAATATCCGCCAGAATGCACCATGCTTCTCGCAGGAATTCCCGCCGACGTCCATGGCCTATGCGGAAACGCAATCCATGTTTTGCGACAGCCTGCTGGAAGATGCTGACTGGCTGAAACGTTATGCGAAAAATACCGCAGGTGAACCGGTGCCGGATGAACTGATCCGCGCCAGTATTGAAGCCCGTCAGCCGATGCGTTCCTTCAATGAACGTCACATTCTGCTGGTGCCGTATTTCGAGTGGCAGCTTTATCAGTGGCCGGATGAGAAACGCACGCCGGAAGCGATGACCGCGCTGGCGCGTGATGTCGAAACCCATATTCTGGGCGTCACCGGCAGTCCGCGTCCGACGCTCGCTATCCCGCATCTGCTTTCCATGGAATCCGCCTGTTCGTATCAGGGCTATCTGCTGGCGATGATGGYCGTGGAACAGACCCGCGCTTTCTTCCTGAAACGCGATGGTTATCTGACCGACAATCCGGCTATCGGTCCGGATCTGGCGAAGCATTACTGGACGCCGGGTAACAGCGTCAGTCACGACGATACCTTGCGCAGCCTGACCGGCGAGGGGTTCAATCCGGATTATCTGGCGCAGGCCTGTAATCAGACCGTGGATGCGGCGTGGCAGGAAGCGCAGCAGACCATTGAAAAGGCATCAAAACGTGAGCAACCTGAAGCGGATTTCGATCTGAATGTGCATATCCGCGTGGTGGATGGTGCGTTGATCCTCGCTGACAGTGCCGACGGTGATGACGCGATGTGTCAGGATTTTGCGGATTTCGTTGAACAGAACTACGGTAGAAAATAGTTACAGCAAAAAATAAAGATCATGAACATAAAAGCCACCGGCAGGGTCAACGTGCGGTGGCTTTTTTTTTGTCTTACGCCTCAGGTCAACGGGCGTCGGGGCGTATCAGGTCAAAGCGTAAATCTTCTGAAATACCGTAATAGGCAGAAGGGCCACCGGCGCGTAATACCGGTTCGGCAAGCGCAGTCTGATAAATGCCGTCAATCAGCAGATGTGGCGCGATATGCACGGCAACCACTTCGCCCAGCACCAGCCAGGTATCGATATCGCTACCGGCGGCCGTTTTAAGCTGAATACACTGCGTCAGTTTGCACTCAAAGTTCACCGGGCTTTCCAGCACGCGGTCAGCGGCAACCAGGGTGCCGGGTTGTGCGGTCAGACCGGCGAAATCAAACTCATCCGCGCCATGTTCCAGCGAGGCCGAACTTTCATTCATTTTCACCGCCAGCGGTCGGGTGGTGAGATTCCAGACGAATTCGCCGGTTTCGACGATATTCGCCACGCTGTCTTTCCAGCCACTGCTGGCAAAACCAATGATCGGCGGGCGGTAATTGAAACAATTGAAGAAGCTGTACGGCGCCAGATTGCGTTGTCCGGCGGCATTGCGTGATGAAATCCAGCCAATCGGACGCGGGCCGACAATGGCGTTTAACGGATCATGGGGCAGGCCGTGGCCTTTAGCGGGCTCGTAGTAGTAACGTTCATCAGTGTTCATGATTTTCCTCAGCAAATAATTCATAAAGACTATGATTTGTACATTACCCGAATTAATCAGACGTTGACCGTTTTTATGTGCCCGCCCGAGTCAGCATGCATCCGGCAGGCGGCGGCGCTTTGTGGTATCTTGTGCGCCATTCATAAATATCCAACGCCCCATCGCATATTTCATGCGTCGCGCACACCTTTCGGAGAGTCACTCAGGTGGAAAAAAAGAAAGTCTTCCCTCAGGAAAAAAGCGGTCTTCACCCGCGAAATCGTCATCGCAGCCGCTATGATTTCCCGGCCCTGATTGCCAGCAGCCCGGAACTTGCACCGTTCGTCGTCGAAAATAAATGGGGCGATTTGTCGGTTGATTTCGCCAACGCTCAGGCGGTAAAAGCCCTGAACCGTGCTTTGCTGCGCGATTGCTATCAGATTGAAAACTGGGATATTCCGGCTGATTACCTGTGCCCGCCAATTCCCGGGCGTGCAGATTATATTCACCATCTGGCAGATCTTCTGGCGGGCAGCAACAACGGCAATATCCCGCAAGGCAAAGACATTTCCGTGCTGGATATCGGTGTGGGCGCGAACTGTATTTACCCGATTATTGGTTTACGCGAATACGGCTGGCGCTTCACCGCCAGTGAGATTGATCCGGTATCAATGGCGGCGGCTAAAAAAATCGTCGCCACCAATCCGCAACTGACCAATCAGGTGCGTTTCCGTTTACAGGCGAAACCGCAGCGTATTCTCGACACCATTATCCGCCATGATGAGCGATACGACGCGGTGCTGTGTAATCCGCCGTTCCACGCTTCAGCGGCAGATGCGGCATCCGGCAGCCAGCGTAAACGTCAAAACCTGGGGCTGGACAGACGTGCGGGCACCGCAGAGCTTAACTTCGGTGGTCAGCACAACGAATTGTGGTGTGAAGGTGGTGAAGAAGCCTTTGTGGTCCGTATGGCAGAAGAGAGCGCCGGTAAAGCGCAGAACTGTTTCTGGTACACCGTGCTGATTTCCAAAAAAACGACGCTGCCGTTACTGTATGACGCACTTCGTGAAGAGGAAGCGACGGATGTCCGCACTGTCGAAATGGTGCATGGCAACAAGATCAGCCGTTTTGTCGCCTGGACTTTCCTGACGCCTTCGCAGCAAAAAAGTTGGGCAATCAAACGCTGGTCAGTCTGATCACGTTGTGAATTCCTGTATTCCAGCGTGTTTATCTGACGGTGAATATGCTGGAAAAAATACTCCTGCCAGCCCCTTTCTTTTTTGGTGAATTAAATTAAGCTTAATTGACTATAATAAAGTTTGTTAATTATCAGAGTAATGATTTTGCTGGTGAGCTTATTTTTCACTGCGCTATTTAAATTTTCACGCACCTGCCTAAACCCACCCAGGGGTCAGACTAATCTTTCGCATGTTGATGAGTAACTTTACTCATCATCTGTGGGAATTAGCACGTGTATTTTTATAAATTAACTGTGATTACACATTAATTCACGTTATCAGCCACAGGGTGTCTGTCCTATGCAATTATTTTCTCATCAGTTTAGTACGATATGGCGTGATAAATTCGCTGCGATCCAGCAGGCGGTTCCGATGATCGCTTTCACGCCGGAAGGCGTGGTGCTTGAGGTTAACGACCTGTTTCTCAGCAGCATGGGGTACAGCAGAAACGAGGTGATTGGTCAGCCTCACCGGATTTTCTGCACCCCGGAGTTTGTTGCCAGCGATGCGTATCGTCTTCACTGGGAAGGTTTGCGGCAGGGAAAGTCGGTCAGCGGAAATATTAAACGTGTACACAAAAACGGGAATATAATC
>NZ_JBFUHK010000095.1:0-7777 GCF_056402435.1 Rahnella sp. P4_A8
ATCCATGGCTCTGACATGCTTGGTCAGCGCGCCGACAGAAATGTAATCCACGCCGGTTTCCGCGAATTCGCGGAGCGTTTTTTCCGTCACGTTACCGGAGACTTCRAGTAGCGCACGGCCTGCGGTGATGGCAACGCCTTCACGCATCATCGGCACAGTGAAGTTATCCAGCATGATAATGTCAGCACCCGCATCCAGCGCCTGCTGAAGTTCATCCATGGATTCGACTTCTACCTCGACGGGCACGTCGGCGTGGATCCATAAGGCGCGTTCTACGGCGGCTTTTATCGAGCCACAGGCAATGATGTGGTTTTCTTTAATCAGAAATGCATCGGCAAGACCAAGGCGGTGATTGCTTCCGCCACCGCATAACACGGCATATTTCAGTGCCGTACGCAGGCCAGGCAAGGTTTTCCGGGTATCGAGCAACTGAGTTTTTGTGCCATCAAGGATTTTCACATAGTGATTCACTTCGGTTGCCACACCGGACAGGGTTTGCACGAAGTTAAGAGCGGTGCGCTCACCGGTCAGCAGCATGCGTGCGGAGCCTGAGAGTTCACATAAGGTCTGGTTTTCAGAAACGTGGTCGCCGTCTTTGACATGCCATTTGACGGTGATTTTATCGCCTGCCAGTTGGAGAAAGACTTCGTCCAGCCAGCGCTGGCCGCAGAAAATACCGGCTTCGCGGGTAATGATGGTGGCGTTAGCATTTTTGTCTTGCGGCAACAGTTGAGCAGTTAAGTCATTGTTGGCATTGGCTTCGCCCCCAAGATCCTCACCGAGAGCCTGAGTAACAAGAGAAGGAATATCATTCTGGATACGTTCGAGTAACTGTGCGCGGCGACTTTCACGGCTGTAGCTGCGGGTAGACATACAAATACTCCGAAATGGCGGATAAGAAGGACAAAAAAACATGCTACCCTGTTGCTGTGATAAGTACCACCTGAGCACATCATTGAGGTCTTTGATGCACTTAAAACAAGGCTGGATAACAGAAGCCCGGCAGGTCGTTTCCCCTCATTTTGATCTCCGTCCTGAAGATGAAATTCCCTCATTGCTGGTGATCCATAACATCAGTTTGCCGCCTGGAAAATTCGGCGGTCCTTATATTGATCAATTGTTTACCGGTACACTGAATCCGCAGGATGATCCTTATTTTGAAGGGATCAGTCACTTACGCGTTGCTGCGCATTGTTTAATTCGTCGTGATGGCGAGATTGTGCAATATGTGCCCTTTGATAAACGCGCCTGGCATGCGGGTGTATCCAGCTGGCGGGGGCGTGAGCGCTGTAATGATTTTTCGATTGGTATTGAGCTGGAAGGGACGGATTTTGAGCCTTTTACTGATGCGCAATATCGCAACCTGGTTGCCGTTACTGAGTTGTTAATGAAGCATTATCCCATTAGTCTTGAGGCAATTACCGGACACAGTGATATTGCCCCCGGGCGTAAGACCGATCCCGGCCCTGAATTCGACTGGGCATTTTATCGCAAGCTGTTAGCGCTGCCGGTAGGGCAGAATGACCTTTCTGACCTGTAATTAACCGGTTTTCGGTTTCGTTTTTACGGGTGTGATGTGTTTAGAGAGAGTGACAATCGATGACGTTATTTACTTTGCTCCTGGTGCTGGCTTGGGAACGCTTGTTCAAACTGGGTGAACACTGGCAGTTGGATCATCGGTTTGAGGTGATTTTCCGCCGCGGCCGGCAGGCTTCTCTGGCTAAAACGCTGGTCATTACGATTGTCTGGATGGTGATCATCTGGGCAGTATTGCGCGCAGTGCAGGGGATCTTCTTCGGGGTGCCAACCCTGATTTTCTGGGTGATTTTATGTCTGCTGTGTATTGGCGCTGGCATCAAACGCAAGCATTACCGTGCCTACCTTAAGTCCGCCCGTCAGGGCGATGCTGATGCCTGTAAGGAAATGGCAGAAGAGCTGGCCTTGATCCACGGGTTGCCGACAGATTGCAGCGAAGAAGCCCGGCTGAGAGAGCTGCAAAATGCGCTGCTTTGGATTAACTACCGTTACTATCTCGGGCCGTTGTTCTGGTTCGTGGTTTGTGGGCCTTACGGACCGATAGCGCTGGGCGGTTATGCCGTATTGCGCGGTTACCAGACCTGGCTGGCGCGCCATATGCCGCCGTTGAAACGTTCGCAGTCCGGCGTGGATGCCCTGTTACATATTCTCGACTGGATCCCTGTTCGTCTGGCCGGCGTGGCTTATGCATTGCTTGGTCATGGCGAGAAAGCCTTACCGGCCTGGTTTGCTTCGCTGGGCGATATTCACTCTTCGCAATACCATGTATTAACGCGGCTGGCGCAGTTCTCTCTGGCGCGCGATCCGCATACCGATCCGGTACAGACACCTCGCGCTGCTGTGAGCCTCGCGCGTAAAGTGACGATGATAATCCTGGTGGTTGTAGCGCTGCTGACGATTTACGGCACCTTGATTTAATTCTCTTTTATCATCCGATATTGCATAAAAAAGCCCGGTACATTTTTAGTGTCCGGGCTTTTTGCTTTTTGTCAGTGCTGTTTTTGTAACGTCAGCGGACGGTTATCGGCGGCGGGTTCTCCGAAATCGGGCATGCCATTCTCGTCCCAGCGGAAGGTTTTAATGCGCGTATGCCGGTTCGGGTCGTACAGCGGATCACCCTCAATTTCAGTGTAGTTTCGGGCATGATATACCAGCACGTCTGCGCCCTGTTCGTTGCGAGTGAAGCTGTTATGTCCCGGCCCGAACTGCCGGTTCTGGGCCTGCGTGGTGAATACCGGACGCTGGGATTTATGCCAGCTCGCCGGATCCATCAGATTGCTGTTGATGTCTGCAGTGAGGAGGCCGATACAGTAATTTTCGTCGGTGGCGCTGGCGGAATAGGTAATGAAAATTTTATCACCGTGTTTGATCACCGCCGGCCCCTCATTAACCCAAAAACCGATGATTTCCCAGTCCAGCTCCGGCTTGCTGAGCATGACGGGCGGTGATTTCAGCGTCCACGGGTTTTCCATTTCGGCCAGATACAAATTGGAGTTTCCGCGAATTTCCGGGTCTTTCTGCGCCCACAGATAATAGCTTTTGCCCTGATGCTCAAAGTGCGTGGCATCGAGCGAGAAGCTGTCGATCGGCGTCTGGATCCGGCCTTTCTCCTGCCATTTCCCTGTGAGCGGATCCGCCTCTTCACACACCAGCGCATACATTCTGTGCTGGAATAAGCCGTCAACAATCTCCTGTGAGGGGGCGGCCGCGTAATAGATCACCCATTGTCCGTCGATAAAATGCAACTCCGGTGCCCAGATAAGTGCGCTCATCGGGCCGGTATCAGGTTTATGCCAGACAATGGTGGCTGGCGCGTCGGCAAGCCCTGTCAGCGTTGGCGAGCGGCGGATCTCCAGCCGGTCATATTCAGGCACTGATGCGATAAAGTAATAGTTTCCGTCGCTGTGCAGCCAGATATGCGGATCTGCACGTTGCTCAATCAGCGGGTTGGGATAATTACTCATGTTTCAGCTCCTTGCTGGTCAGTGGGACGCTGAGTGCTTCTGCGTCCTGTGCATTTTTCTCGTCGTGATATTCATTCAGCTCGCGGTAATTACGGCGGCGAATCTCCAGATCTGCCTGAATGGTACGCATGGTTTCGCGATCAACTTTCAGTAAGCGTACAACACCGGCAGTGATGAGGTAGCCCACGCCAGGAATGACGGTGAACAACAACATGATGCCGTTGATGGCATGGTCGCTTTGCTGCGTTGCGCTGGCATTGTAGCCATACGCGGAGAGCAGGAAGCCGACCATCGCGCCCGCTACCGCCAGTCCGCATTTCAGGAAGAACAGGTTACCGGAGAAGCTGATGCCGGTAACACGTTTGCCGGTTTTCCATTCGCCGTAATCGTCAACGTCGGCCATCAGCGACCAGTGCAGCGGGGAAGGGAGCTGGTGCATGATGTTGAGGATGAAGTACGCTACCAGAATAAGCGTGGTGGCGTGCGGGTCGAGGAAATAGAATCCGCAGGAGAAAATGGTCAGGATGATATTGGCCCAGAAGAACACTTTCAGTTTGCAGTATTTATCGGTCAGCGGTTTTGCCAGTGCACTGCCGATCATCATGCCCACCACGCCGAGGCTGATAAACATGCTGGCAAAGGATGTGGATTTTTCCATTACCCAGGTGACGTAATACATAGTGGCTGCCATACGGATAAAGCCCGGGCACACGTTGCAGAACGTCAGCAGCAGGATGCGTACCCACTGGTCGTTTTTCCACACATCTTTCAGGTCAGATTTTAAGGCATGTTTTGACGGTACCGCAGGCTGAATACGTTCTTTTACCGAGCTGAAGCAGAACAGGAACATGAACAGCGCGATGATTGCCATCACCCCCATCGACATCTGATAGCCCTTGGCTTTGTCTGCGCCACCGAAAAAGTCGGCCATCGGCAGTAAGGTGGAAGACAGGATCAGCGTCGCGATCCCTACCATAAAGAAGCGGTAAGACTGGCAGGCAACACGCTCATGCGGATCGGCTGTAATGACGCCGCCCAGCGAGCAGTAGGGAATGTTGATGGCGGTGTAAGTCAGGGACATCAGGAAGTAGGTTACAAACGCATAGATAACTTTGCTGTTGTAACTCCATTCTGGTGTGGTGAACATCAGCACACTGAACAGTACGTATGGCACCGAAACCCATAACAAATACGGGCGGAATCGTCCCCAGCGGGTGGTGGTACGGTCAGCAATCGCGCCCATGATCGGGTCGGTGACGGCGTCGATAACACGCACTGATAGCAGCAATACGCCAACCAGTGCCGGGGCTAAACCGAAGATATCTGTGTAAAAATAATTAAGAAACAGCATGATGGCGCCGCCAATCATATTGCAGCCCGCATCCCCCATTCCGTACGCCACTTTCTCTTTGAACGACAGTGCGCCTTCCTTCATGGATGTTCTCTCCGGATTGTGGATAAAAGGATTTTGTTAAAAAACTGTTTGTTAGCCCTGAGTATTGGCCGGAGAAGGGAAGAGGGGTCAGGAGGTAAGAGTCATGAAGATGGACATTTTGGTCATACGGGAGGAAATGTGACGTACCTAACAAAGCGCCCCGGTAAGTCTTCACTTAACCGGGGCGCTTTTTCGTTTCAATTTTAAAACGAATACTTAAGCGTTAACGGATTTCCCGCTTTGCTGATTTTTGACCCAGTAACCGATGGCCAGAACTACCAGCCACACCGGGATCAGCCATACGGAGATCGCCATGCCCGGGGTGATAGCCATGATCACCAGAATTGCCGCCATAAACAGCAGGCAGATATAGTTACCCAGCGGATACAGCAGCGCTTTGAACTTAGGTTCCACGCCTTCACGACGTTTCGCCTGACGGAATTTGATGTGCGCCAGGCTGATCATCGCCCAGTTGATCACCAGTGCAGACACCACCAGAGCCATCAGCAGACCAAACGCTTCACCCGGCATCAGGTAGTTAATCAGAACACACAGCGCTGTGGTGGCAGCAGAAACGAGGATAGAAGCCACCGGCACGCCGCGCTTGTCGACGTTGAGCAATGCTTTAGGCGCGTTGCCTTGCTGAGCCAGACCAAACAACATGCGGCTGTTGCAGTAAACACAGCTGTTATAAACCGACAGCGCTGCCGTCAGGATCACCACGTTCAGAGCATTCGCTACCAGTGCATCACCCAGGTCATGGAAGATCAGCACAAACGGGCTGGTATCCGGCCCGACACGGGTCCATGGCATCAGGGAAAGCAGGACGGCAAGTGAGCCCACATAGAAAATCAGAATACGGTAGATAACCTGATTGGTTGCTTTAGGAATGCTGGTTTCCGGATTATCCGCTTCAGCAGCAGTAATCCCGACCAGTTCCAGGCCACCGAAAGAGAACATGATGATCGCCATCATCATCACCAGCCCGGTCATGCCATGGGGCAGGAAACCGCCTTGCTCCCACAGGTTGCGAACTGTTGCCTGAGGGCCTGCCGTGTCGCTGAACAGCAGCCAGCCACCGAACAGAATCATCGCCACCACGGCAACCACTTTGATGATCGCAAACCAGAACTCCATCTCGCCAAACACTTTAACGTTAGTCAGGTTGATAGCGTTGATCAGCACGAAGAAAACCGCAGCAGAAGCCCATGTCGGGATTTCCGGCCACCAGAATTGAATATATTTACCGACGGCAGTCAGTTCGGCCATCGCGACCAGAACGTACAGCACCCAGTAATTCCAGCCGGAAGCAAAACCCGCAAATCCGCCCCAGTATTTATAGGCAAAATGACTGAATGAACCGGCAACCGGTTCTTCAACCACCATTTCACCCAACTGACGCATAATTAAGAATGCGATAAAACCCGCAATGGCATAACCGAGAATAATCCCCGGCCCTGCGGACTGAATGACGGAAGCACTGCCCAGAAACAGCCCTGTACCGACGGCCCCACCTAATGCAATCAACTGGATATGCCGGTTTTTGAGACCGCGCTTCAGCTCATCGCCTTGTTGTTGATCAACCATTTACCTGTCCTCTGTCATTGGGGCAAAACCCATAACATTCTGTGTGTTAGAGAGAATGTAAGGCGATAATTACACTTTTTGTATCTAATTATTTACGGCTGGATTGTGCCTAAAAATCAGGATCATCTACCGTTCGGGCAAGAATAATGTTATGCGGAAAAGTTTGCACGGGGTTTATGCATCATCTGCATAACAAATAGCCAAATTGACTGTAAATTTGTTCAGGATCCATAAAATGTGATCTGAGGCCGGGTAAAAAAGATAAATGATAAAAATTTGTTAAAATGTGCGGGGTCGACGCATTTACTGGGTAGCCATATGGACACAAGGTGAATACTTTGTTACTTTACGGCCACGTTTTTTAAATTGGTATTACCAATTGACTCCGGCAACTTAACAGAGTCGCTACTCGCAGAGAACCGCACATATATGGCTTACAGCAAAATCCGACAGCCTAAGTTATCCGATGTGATCGAGCAGCAACTTGAGTTTCTGATCCTCGAAGGCACCTTGAGACCCGGGGAAAAGCTTCCGCCAGAGCGCGAACTTGCCAAACAGTTTGATGTATCGCGACCTTCTCTCAGAGAGGCAATCCAAAGCCTGGAAGGGAAGGGGCTACTCCTGCGCCGTCAGGGTGGTGGTACTTTCGTACAAAGTAACCTGTGGCAAAGCGTGAGTGATCCGCTGGCTGAGTTACTGGCCGACCATCCTGAATCACAATTCGATCTCCTTGAAACACGACACGCCCTTGAAGGTATCGCTGCGTATTACGCGGCGCTTCGTGGCACAGAGGAAGATCTGCAGCGCATTCGCGATTGTCACGTGGTCATTCAGACCGCACAAGACAGCGGAGATCTGGACGCAGAAGCCGACGCGGTTATGCAGTATCAGGTCGCTGTAACAGAAGCAGCCCATAATGTGGTGCTGCTGCATCTGGTTCGCTGTATGGGGCCGATGCTCGAGAAGAACGTTCGACAGAACTTTGAATTGCTTTACTCACGCCGGGAAATGCTGGCGACGGTAAGCAACCACCGCGCCAGTATTTTCGAGGCGATTGTTGCACGGGAACCAGAAATAGCGCGTGCCGCATCTCACCGTCACCTGGCGTTCATTGAAGAAGTTTTGCTGGATCTCAGCAGGGAACACACCCGGCGGGATCGGTCTTTACGACGGCTCCAGCAACGAAAAGATGAAAGTTAACCATCAGGGTTAATTTTTAGAGCCTTCATTTGAGGGCTCACGGCAACTACATGAC
>NZ_JBFUHK010000096.1:0-7701 GCF_056402435.1 Rahnella sp. P4_A8
GCGCAGGATAATGAATGTGCGGTATGCCGCCGCCATGCTTTTGGAATGCGTGAGGCCTGAAATGAACATCCCGGCGGGACTGCGTTACACTACAGAGATAATTTTTGGCTCAAATTTTATGCTTTCTGCCGAAAAAGAGCCTGTTTTCGGGTCAGAGAACTCTGTTTACACGGCGAAGAAGCGTCAGGTTTTGCCTGAAACGGCGCAAACCTATATTCTATCGGCCAATTTACTGAGACAGTTGCAATGAGGTCTATATGATTATCAAACCACGCATCCGTGGCTTTATCTGTGTTACTGCCCATCCGGAAGGTTGCAAGGCGAACGTTAAAGAACAAATCGACTACGTTACCGCGCAAGGCAAAATCGCAGGCGGTCCTAAAAAAGTCCTGGTGATCGGTGCTTCTACCGGTTACGGCCTCGCTGCCCGCATCTCAGCTGCTTTCGGTTCTGACGCAGCAACGCTAGGTATCTTCTTCGAACGTCCGGGCGATGAATCCAAAACCGCCACTGCGGGCTGGTATAACTCAGCCGCATTCGAAGAATTTGCTGATGCCAAAGGTCTGTACGCAAAAAGCATCAACGGCGATGCGTTCTCTGACGAAGTGAAGCAAAAGACCATTGAGCTGATCAAACAAGATTTGGGTCAGGTTGATCTGGTGGTTTACAGCCTGGCTGCGCCACGTCGCACCCATCCTAAAACCGGTGAAGTGTTCAACTCCACCCTGAAACCAATCGGTAAGCAAGTCACTATTCGTGGCATCAACACCGACAAAGAAACCATCAACGAAACCACGCTGGAACCGGCAACGCCTGAAGAAATCGCGGGCACCGTGGCAGTGATGGGTGGCGAAGACTGGCAGATGTGGATCGACGATCTGAAGGCTGCCGGTGTGCTGGCTGAAGGCGCGAAAACTACCGCGTTCACCTATCTGGGTGAAGAAGTGACGCAGGACATTTACTGGAACGGTTCTATCGGTGAAGCCAAGAAGGATCTGGACAAACGTGTTCTGGATATCCGTAGCACACTGGCAGAGCAGGGCGGCGACGCACGCGTTTCCGTACTGAAAGCCGTTGTGACGCAGGCGAGTTCTGCTATTCCTGTGATGCCACTGTACCTGTCACTGCTGTTCAAAGTGATGAAAGAGAAGGGCACGCACGAAGGTTGTATCGAGCAGGTTTACGGTCTGTACAAAGACAGCCTGTACGGCGCTGAGCCGCTGGTCGACAACGAAGGCCGTCTGCGCGCTGACCTGAAAGAGATCGCGCCAGAAGTGCAGGCTGAAGTGGGTAAACTGTGGAATGAAGTCACCAACGATAACATCGCGGAACTGACTGATTTTGCAGGCTACAAAAGCGAATTTATGCGTCTGTTCGGCTTTGGCCTGAACGGTGTTGATTATGCTGCCGACACCAATCCTGACGTGAAAATCAAACATCTGATTCAGATGTAATCTGATTTAGCGTACAGAGATTATGCGAACCCGCATCTGCCGAAAGGTGGGTGTGGGTTTTTTAATGTTTGGTAGATTTCAAAAAGCCACTTTGAAAGCGGCTTTTATAATCAGATAGCTAAACTCAACCGTATTTTTTGGCGAAGTTTTCATCTGAATCGCACAGATAAATAATGAATTCAATGAATGCAATTATTGAAGGAATAAACGTCCAGCAGAAGATGAGGTATAAGAACCCTTGCCCGATTTTACCCAGATAGAACTTATGAACACCAAAACCACCCAGGAAGAAAGCTAACAACGCTGCAGCAACCCTGCTTTTAGTCCCCTGAGGATTAATACTTTGAGTGGCGCCACAATGAGGGCATGATTTAGCCGACTCGTGGATCTCCTTTCCGCATCCTCTACAAAAAACCATAGATCCCATTTCTATTTCCTTACATGTTATTATTCGGACTAATCTTACCCGTAATTATCATTAAGAAAAAGAGAATGATGATGCTCCAGGCTGATGGGGCGGCGCTCCACCCGTGTACCGCGCGGCTAATGAATGGTCTTCAATATGCTTTCTCATCAATAAATAACGCCGCAAACCCTAAAGCCTGCGGCGTTCTTATTTCATGACACTCTGCTCTGCACATCAGCCATAGGCCACTTTGTGATTGATATGGTAAAAGGTCGCGGTGGCAGCCATAACGTGTTGCTGCTCTTTACCCGGTTTGTGCGATTCCACATGGGTAATGTGGTAGCCGACAGCGCCTGCATCCAGTGCTTTTTTAACAAATGCATTGTTGAGTTCTTCCATGGAGGTAGCCCAGGACACCGTGCTCACGCCGACAGCTTGCAGCGAGGCGATCTCGCGATGTGATAACCCTGAGCGGACCAAAACAGGCTTAACCGCTTTGGGTGAGAATATGGATAAGACATCATTCACTAAGCCTTTCATGGATTTACTCCTCATCAGGTCATTTTTCTAAATCGGATATTAAGCCGCACCGTTAATCGATCGTTGTGATGACGCATCTGAGATATTTAACGGGCGTGAGGTTAATAAATACCTTTTCATGTAATGACCTTTAGCTTTAATTGCTAATTCTTTGTTAGGCAACCTCCCGCCACAATTAACACGAAAGTAACAGAGGATATTTTCACCTGGTTACAGGTCATGTATTTTTGAAATGAGTGCAAGAAGGGGCACATTTCACGCCCTGTCTGCAGTATGCGCATTTCACCTTTCGTCCACGGTCCGGAGAGTGCGCTGGATAGCGTCGAAGGATTCAGACCCACGGCGCGGGAAGCGGCGGCCAGCATTGCGCTAGCGCCAGACCGGTGTCCTCTTGTTATGTCCATTCCAAAACACGTTAAAAAATGCCTTCTGCTCCACTAATTGCGAGTCACTTCACATCATCCCTTTCACGAACTCTATATAAAACACCGTGCCAAATAAAAAGAAACATTGTTTCATAAAAACAAATTTCGAATGACGTCTGAGCAAGGATGAATGAGGAATGTTGAAAAAATGTAACGATAAAGTTTCTTATAAAAAGGCCGCAACTTTCAATCAATATAAATTCAATGAAAGAGGGGAAGATGGAAATATTTCTGAGTTTGGTTAAAACACCGGCTGTTATCATTGCGATTATCGCATTTCTGGGATTGGTTTTTCAAAAAGCATCGGTATCAAGAATCATCACCGGAACGGCACTTTCTTTTATCGGATTTACCATGATAAAGGTCGGTGGTTCAATCTTAATGAAAGTGTTAACGGCTTTTAGCACCTTGTTTTCTAACGCCTTTAACATTGTTGGTGTGGTGCCGAGTAATGAAGCCATCATGGCAGCAACCATCGATCAGATTGGTTCAACGGCAGCGATAATTCTGTTGTTCTCTATGGTGATTAATATTCTTCTGGCCCGCTTTACGCGTCTGAAATTTATCTATCTCTCGCTGCATCTTGTCCTGTTTATGTCCTTTGCATTAACAGCAGTGCTGATGCAACTGGGTTATAGCTATTATCCCATTATTATCATCTCGTCGATTTTCATCGGTCTTTATATGGCCGCTTCTCCGTTTTTCCTGAACAGATTTAGCCGTGAAATCATCGGTTCTGACGAATATGCCATTTCTCACGCAGCCATATCTTCATATATCATCGGTTCATATATGGGGAAATGGTTCGGTAATAAAAAGACCGATACAGAACATCTCAAAATCAGTAACAAGTTTGATTTCCTGCGTGAACCCAATATCGCCACGCTTTTAACGATGCTGGTTCTTCTGCTGATATCCTGTGTATTCGCTACGCAACCGCAGATCAAAACGGCGATGACGCTTGTGTATGGCGCCGGTGCGGCAGATAAAAATACGATTATTTTTATTCTTGAGCAGTCGGCTGTGTTTGCTTGCGGTCTGTATCTCGCCAAAGCGGGCGTTAATTTATTTACGGCGGAAATCGTACCGGCGTTTAAAGGATTCTCACGAGTTTTCGCACCTGGCGCTGTCCCGGCGGTGGATGTCATGGTGCTTTTCACTAAAGCGCCAAATGCCACGTTGATTGGTTTTCTGGTGAGCTTCTCTGTGGAACTGGCCTGTATTCTCATTTTCCCGTTTGTCGGATTGCCCATTATTGTTCCGGGCATTATGGCGAGCTTTATTACGGGAGGCGCGGCGGCCATCTTCGGTAACGCCACCGGCGGTTTCCGTGGCGCGATTATTGCCAGTGGTATCAACGGACTGCTGTTATGTGTGTTACCTGCACTGACGTTGCCATTATTCTCACATCTTGGTGCGCAGGGTGTCACATTTGCTGACCCTGATTTCACCCTCTCTTCGCTGATTCTGGACCATCTGATGGGGCTGTTTAAGTAACCACAAAGGCGTCTCGTTATCAGCAGGCCGTCACAGCGATTGATGCCCGGCCTCACAGGCTGGCAAAAAATAATAATCACAGGATTATAAAATCCTGTGATTAGTTTAAACCTCCACCGGTTAACCGTTATTTACGGTTGCTCCACACGGTCTGCACGTTACAGAACTCGCGTAAACCGAAGTGTGAAAGCTCACGACCATAGCCGCTTTTTTTCACGCCACCGAACGCTACGCGCGGGTCTGACGCACTGTAGCCGTTAATAAATACGCCGCCGGTTTCCAGCTCGCCAGTCATCTGTTCTGCCCGTGCCAGGTCGGCGGTATAAATCGTCGCGCTCAGACCAAAATCACTGTCATTCGCCAGTTCGACCGCATGCTCAGCATCGCGTGCAACCGTAATCGCTGCGACCGGGCCAAATAACTCCTGACGGAATGCGGTCATTTGTGGCGTCACGTTGCTCAGAATAGTGGGGGCATAGAAGTTACCTTCGCCAGCAATTTTCTCACCACCGAGCAACAGCGTTGCGCCTTCTGACAGCGTTTCCTGAACCTGCCTGTCCAGCTCATCGCGCAGGTCGTAGCGTGCCATCGGGCCGATGTAGGTGTCGTCATCCTGCGGGTCGCCGATGACCAGTGCCCGCGTGGCGGCCACAAATTTCTCGGTAAAGGCTTCCAGCACACCTTCTTCAACAATCATACGTTTCGCGGCGGCGCAAACCTGTCCGGTATTCTGATAGCGGCCCGCGACAGCCGCCTTCACCGCTTCATCGAGGTTGGCGTCATTGAGCACGATAAATGGATCAGAACCGCCCAGCTCCAGCACACATTTCTTCAGTGATTTACCTGCCAGTTCCGCAATAGCACCACCGGCACGCACGCTGCCGGTTACCGTGACGGCAACAATACGCGGATCAGCAATCAACCCGGCAACATCTGCATTCCCGACATTAATTACGCCAAAGGCCCCTGCCGGAAAACCGGCTTTCAGCGCAGCCTGTTTCACCAGACGGGTCGTGCCCATCACGTTAGGGGCAGGTTTAAGCAGGAACGTATTTCCCGCCAGTAACGCAGGTACCGCGCCGCGCAGGATCTGCCAGACCGGGAAATTCCACGGCATAACCGCCAGGATCATGCCGGAAGGGCGGTAATGAATATGCGCTACGCCGTTATCGACCATGGTGGGTTCAGGTGCGAGCATCGCCGGGCCCTGCAGGGCATACCATTCGCACAGGCTTGCGGATTTCTCCACTTCAGCGCGCGCCTGTTTAATGGGTTTACCCATTTCGCGGCTGATCATGCGGGAGATGTCTTCACTGGCTTTGCGAAGTTCAGTCGCCAGATTATGCAGATGGGATGCGCGCTGAGTGATATCCGTTTTGCGCCACTGCTTATAGGCCGCGCTGCCTTGTGTGACTGCCATCTCAAGAGTCAGTGCGGTGTCGAAAGGATACTCTGCGATACGCTGACCGTTGAACGGGTTGAGCGAAATTGCGTGCGTGTCGGGCGTTGTCATTATGTGCTCCTCATTTATCCAGTCCGTTCAGCATAGAGACTTGCGAAGATGAATAAAAATGAATAAAAATAAGTAAACCGTTCACTTTTTGAGAAAGACTATGAATCTGTCACAGCTCGAGATGTTTCGCGCCGTTGCTGAAACCGGCAGTATCAGCGCCGCCGCCCAGCGGGTGCATCGTGTCCCGTCGAATCTGACAACACGCATTAAACAGCTTGAGGCGGAACTGGGCGTCGAATTATTCATCCGCGAGAATCAGCGTCTGCGCCTTTCGCCAGCAGGGCGAAACTTTCTCAGTTACAACAACCGTATTCTCGATTTAGTCGAAGAAGCGCGGGTGTCCGTGGCGGGCACAGAACCGCAGGGGATATTTGCGTTGGGCGCGCTGGAAAGCACTGCAGCGGTGCGGATCCCCACTTTACTGGCGCGCTATCACCAGCAATTCAGCAAGGTTGAACTGGCGCTGAGCACTGGCCCTTCAGGGGAATTGCTGGATAAATTGCTGGAAGGGGCGCTGGAAGCGACGTTTGTCGACGGCCCTGTGCTGCATCCGGTTCTGGATGGCGTRCCAGTGTATAAAGAAGAAATGGTGATTGTCGCCCCCTTACATCACGCGCCTGTGACTCGTGGGCAGGAGGTTAACGGGGAGATTCTGTATGCGTTCCGGTCGAACTGCTCTTATCGTCGCCATTTCGAAAGCTGGTTTGCGGATGATGGCGCTGCGCCGGGGAAAATCTACGAAATGGAGTCTTATCACGGCATGCTGGCTTGTGTGATAGCAGGCGGCGGGCTGGCGCTGATGCCGCGCAGTATGCTGGAAAGTATGCCGGGCAGCAGCACGGTGAGCATCTGGCCGCTGGCCGACAATTATCGTTTTTTGACAACGTGGCTGATATGGCGGCGCGGCGCATTAACCCGCAATCTGACAGAATTTGCGGCTCTGGCCTCTCAGTTAACGGTTAACCTTCCGCCACCTGCAAAATAATCTGCCAGTCCAGTGCGAGCTTCAGCGCCACACACGCGGCGCAAACAATAAAAATGGTCTTAAACATAGGGTAAATAAACATCCTGTGTGACGTGAGTCACATTTTAAAGCGATGCTGCGTAAACCGCTTTAAATTTTTTGTGCAGAAGATGCTTTTCGTCGATTTCCGGCAGGAAAATTTTTAGCGAAATGAATAAGAGTAAGCGTGAGATCCGCATCAAAAGAAAAGAACTGGCCCGATTTGTACATAATAGCAACATATGTTATTCACGCACTGATACTCTTATAAAGAGAGGTAAATTTAGCTTAATAATGTTTTCCTGCTTATTTTGAAGTTCTGCAGGTGATTTGTGCGCTGAAAATTTATTAACCCAGAGTCAATAATTACTTATAAAACTAACGCATTAAAACGCAATAAACCAAAGAGGCTCACGCAGGAATTGTGTAATAGGTTGTAATATTATCCTGACGCAATTGATATCAATATTGGTTTGTGTAGAATCAGAGTCACTAATTTAATGGCACATATCTAAAGTGAGCACATCATGGACAACGCATTAAACGTTTTGAATAATATCCGTACACTTCGGGCTCAGGCTCGCGAAATGCCTTTGAGTACTCTGGAAGAAATTCTTGAGAAACTGACTGCCATTGTTGAAGAAACTCGCGAAAATGCCAAAGCGCGCAGTGCGCAGCAACAAGAGCGCGACGAAAAATTACTGAAATACCGCGAAATGTTGGCAAACGATGGCATCGCGATTGATGACCTGTTGGGCCACCAGAGCGCGAAAGAAACCACTAAAGCCAAACGTAAGCCACGTCCGGCCATTTATGAGTACACAGACACTGACGGTTCTAAAAAGACCTGGACGGGTCAGGGT
>NZ_JBFUHK010000097.1:0-7629 GCF_056402435.1 Rahnella sp. P4_A8
CCTATATTCAGGGTGGCTCAGTGACGGGCGGCGCAGCAGGCGGTGCTGCGGGAGAATTAGCTGCGAAGATCATCATCAGTGCATTTTACCCCAATACCAAAGCAGAAGACCTGACGGAGGATCAGAAGGCAAATGTCAGCGCATTAAGTACATTAGCTGCCGGTCTGGCGGGTGGTGTGGCCGGGAATTCGTCATTGGCAGGCGTGCAAGGGGCGATTGCCGGGAAGGCAGCAGTGGAGAATAATGCGCTTGCTAGTGACCCGAATGAGATAGAGAAAAAATATGAAATTGAATTACAAAGGGAGTTGCATCAGGAAACTGGTGCACCTCGTGCCCTGGATGACCCTGAGAATGCTGTTCATGAAATAGTTCCGCCGGGGTTGGGCATTGGTGTTGGGATTGGTGCAAAAGGAAGCAATGGGGCACAGAGCACAGTCAACCAAGGAAAACTTAACTCTCAGCTTCTAGCTGAAGAAGTCGCGAATGGCCATGCCTACGAGAAGCATGTGCTTGAACGGCAAGAGTTCTCTGACCTTGGTATCAGTACTAAAAGTCAGTTCCAAAGTTTTGTGGAAGGTATTGTTACTAATCCAGAAATTGAACGCCGTCAATCTGTTGACGGGACAACTTACTATCTTGATAACTCAACTAAAACCATTGTCATTAGAGGGCAGAGAGGTGAAGCTACTGCCTTCAGACCAGACAAAGGTGGGGTTGGTTGGGATAACTATATTAATTCTCAGGTACCGAAGAAATGAGTGAGAAAATTAACGATTGTGATTACATTAATTTTAGAGTAACGCCCAAAGAGCTTAGGTACTTTGTTTCATGTGGATTAGCGTTAATTCAAAATGTACCAGAGGGCTCTCTAACTACATACTGTGGATTAAACAAGAATGAGATTATTGATATTTCTATTCGATTGAGGGCGTTAGCTGATGAAATTGGGGTACAAATGTAATTAGGATTCAGATTAACCAAATCCGAGTGATCCTAAAAATGCTGTTCACGAAATAATAAAACCGGGTTTATGGGGTAGTGCCGGAGGTGCTGTTGGTCCAAAAAGCTCAGGTACTGCGCTGGAAACGACCAATCCCATTACTGTGAGTGGTAGCCGAGCCATCGACAAGGCGCAAAGCAATGAAAGTGGTATGTGCGGGATGTATGGTGATACTCCATTTGCTGTGCGTCAATACACTGCGATTGTCGATGGGCAACGTGTCAAAAAAACGACACCAGCACAGGTTGGTGAGAAGTTGGGTGTTGATCCTAGGTGGGTGAAACTTGACGGAAGTCCCAACTGGCCAACGAAAGCAAATAATGGTTTTGACAGCGGATTCGATGGGCCGCCAACGATTACTGAGCTTCAGCCTGGCCATACGTTTGACAGATATGGTGGCCGGTTTGATGAGAAAGGTAACTTTACTGATTAGGGTAAATTTGTGGCGTCGATAGATGTGCCTTTTGAGCAACGCGCGCTTTGCCTGACTCAAGTTTGAAATCACCATATCGGCAGTATGAGGTTTTAAGGACTATCCCAGATGTAAACTCTGGAAGCGCAGCTACTTCGTTTGGAAAACCGGGTATGGGGACTCAGTATCAATTACCGATGAATATTGATGAATTGGTGAAAGAGGGCTTCATCAAGCCCATACAGGTGAAAGCCGTCCCTTTATAGGCTGACTGGTGTTATGCGAATGGCATGGTAATTCAGGTCGGATAGATTAGTCGGTGACTTAGGGATGAATGGCTCAGGAGTGGCTTACGGACGAGAATTAGCGATACGCTCTTGCAGCCAGGTCTCCACTTCGCTCTGAAGCCAACGTGAGCTTCGTCCCAACTTAATCGGCTTTGGGAAAGTGCCGTCCTGGATAAGTTTGTAGAACCACTTGTCCGTCAAGCCCGTTAGTTTTGTGATAAAGGCCATGGTGACAAACTGGTCGTTTAAAAGGTCGCTGTGGATAGTCATCGTTTGTTCTCCGTGAATGAAAGGGAGAAGGAGTCAAAGCGGTGCCCTCCTTCAAACGATAAGCCGGTGGCGTAACTTTTAAATGGACATCCTGGTAACCTCAGCTTTGGCTACGAGGCCGGCCTCTGCGGGAAGGAGCAGGAACATTACTTAACCTGTAGATGGGGTACCTCATGCGCTGTGATTGCTTTGCAAGGTAACTCAGGATGTATTGCATCCCCCTGCGCCCCTGCTTGTCAGAAAACGACACTACCCATTCTCCCCGTACACGGTAATGGGGTTTGGGCTCACACCGATGCGCATAGCCTTCACCCCCCGTGATGTTTTCCCACCGGTTTTTAATTTGTTCCCAGAACTCCCAGATTTTACGGTGTGCCTGCCCATTGATATAAAACGCAGCATGGATATGAAAACCGTGGGTTTCGGTATGTTCCATTACCCACGCATAACCCACCAGCCCCTTGATGGTATGGCATTGTTCCGTTAGCCGGTTCATATGAGCGGCATCAGCGTTCTCAAACGCATTACTGCTGGTGTGATAAGCAAAATCTATCCGTAGCATTAATAATTTTGAGTAACGTTCGAATAATTGGTCTTGATGATGAAACAGCTCATTCAGTAAGGGATAGTCAGGCTCGTGATTAAGGTTAATGGTGTGCTGCATGATTAAATACTCGTGAGGTTATTGGTCATGAGATAACGGGAGTATTTATTTTTTAATGGCCTAGCGGAGACAGGAACGGCTTACTCTCCCACCGTTAATGTAATGCATGCGGATTGCTGGCTATCACCTGGGATAATGTCGGATGCAGATGTCTGGATGAGTCATAGAAGAGGATTAGCGGTTGGTTGATGAATGTCTGTGGGGTAGGGTTTTAATTTTCATAACTGTCTCAAAAAGTGACTATAAGCTTTCCCTTGTTCAGGAGAGCAGATTAATCCTTGGATCAGGTTTCAACCGTTGTGGTGGATCACTTTTTGCACCATTGGTATCATGTGGGAGGGAGGAGGAATTACTGTTCCTAATAAAATAACAGTAATTACCTTAATTAAGTTTCAAGCCTGGCAACTTAGTGTATTTCTGACTATGCGTTATTTCTGCAGGATGATGACGTTAATCGAGCCTGTACCAGGTTCTATGTATAGATCTTTCCTCATCAATGATCCCCAAGACGATCACCCCACTCAATGATAAAGCGGCCTATCGCCATTCCTCAGTCCCTCAACGGCAACGTCCATTTCTGCGAAGCGAAGCAATACCCCTTTTTTCAGCGAGTCGTCTTTCAGAAACACACTGCGCTTTTGACGGCGTGTCGGATGAGGCTGTTTAACGACTCCATGGCGTTGGTCGTATAAATAACCTTATGGATGTCTGCCGGTAAGCGAAGAACACGTAAGGTGAGTCCGTTGGGCTACCGACTGCGGCTTATCTGTGGATGTCCGACGCGCTCCTGCAATCTCCAGCACATCATCTCGGTTGAGTGATGCGGTCGCGTCGACCCTGAAGAGTGCTGATTTTTCAGAAATGGCCCTTACATATTGCAACAATCTGAACTTGGGAAACGCCTACGAATAACGCTCATCCCACTGGCGAAAACTTCCTTTACAGCTGCATACCTCGGGTTTGTTAATTTTTAACATGCTACTCGCATCGTGTAGGTTTGCTTTTCACCTCGTGATGATGGAGAAATATTACGGAGAAAAAAGTAAAAACATGCAAAAATGGTCAAAGAACTGAGTTATATCGCTAAAAAGTCGCATTTTATTGATTTTAACACCTATATTTACGACATGAATTTTCAATTTTAATAGCTTAATTATCAGGTTTTAACGCGTAAATATAATACCTCTATCGCATTTTAAATCTTATGTTTCAGAGATACTGTCTGAGCAGGAAGAAGTCCAATTGTTTTCATTTTGTTAAAAATGTTCAGGCGGAGAGTGACAATATCAATGGAAAAATACGCAAAGATGGGGGCGCAAAAGAAGCAGGGTACGCAAGTCCTGTTACCGGGCGAGGAGTTTCGTTTCTTTAACCTTGAGGCCCGGCAAGCGGGGCGAAGCTGGAACGAGGTTATTTATGGTGAAATTGCGGATAGCTACACCTTGATCCAGTTTACCCCTAAGCCGGTTCTGGGTGACAACAACAGGCAAAGTTTGCTTTATGAACCGCACAATCTCTGGAAGACGCTTCTTCACGAGGACCAGAAAAAAAAGAGAGAGAAGTTTCTGATGGAAGAGAACGGTAAACGCTTCAGTGTCAACCAGGGATCAACTACCGGTCCTTCGTTATTATTAGATAAGAAAGGTTACTGGACTCATACATTTGAATATTCACTTTCCCAGGAAGGGCGTCGGGCTCTGAAAGTGTTGTTGAGGGATAAAAAGAAGATCTACAGTAGCCTTCAGTCCCATTATGACACGATGGTCCTGAAGGCAAGGGACAAGAAAAAGAAAGTCATTCTCTTTCCTGTATCCATTTTCCTGGACCGTGAAGCGTTTGCACTGGATCGGCAAGAAGGTTCGATTTATGAAGGAATAAAAAAACAAGCAGACCTGCTGAATAAGCAACTACCCGAGGTTATTAAAAAGCTCAGACACCGGGCTGCATACAGTATATTTCTGGGCTATTCAAAGCTTTTCCTGCTCACGGATGAGAACTTTGAACCTTTCCTGCACATAATATTTTATCTGTCCGAAGGGGATCTCAGTACATGGTACGCACAAGATATCGCGAGTACCTGGCACAAGCTCAGCAACAAGACTGTCGAAGTCCACTATTACTCCTTTGCCGGCGAACTACCCGACCCTCCGCGACACGACTCTCCAGGGGCCAGGATAGCGTCAAAAAAAGATGACGGCCACAGCATCGTTTACAAGGAAGTGCGCAATCCCTTCCTGTCAGAGGACAAACATAGGAGAAACAGAGCGATCTCTACAGCCCGGGATCTCAGGGAGCAACTTCAGCAGCTGAAAATGAGGGAAAATAACGGCGGATCGGTCAGGCCTGCTGATTACACATTATTAAAACGGCGGCTTAAAATAGCGGAAAGTATAAAAGATACCAGCAAATATCATCTCAACTATTTGGCCAGCGTAGCCAAAAACTATAATAACATTCCTGGTCTACACGCCTTAACAACATCCGGATTTACCTATAACAGCCAGTACAGCAATGAAAAATATAGGGCTCGAAAAACTCGAGACGCGTTGCAGAAAGGGCCAGAAGTCATCGGCATTGATTCAGGCTCACCCATAACAGACGATCCTGATTTCATTGACGAGTTACCCGACAACGTTAAAAATCATTCTTCTGGTTTTAAATAATTTCTAGATATATATCACTACAGCGATACTCCTCCAGTCTCACCTCACCAGGCCATCTAAATAGGATGGCCTTTTCTTTTTGGGATCTCCCATGAATAAATCCTCAACCTGTTTCCGTATATGGCGACACCTGCAACGCTTTCCCCCTCCGACATCTGAGTTACTCGCAGCCCGCCGATTTTCTTTCTTCCGTGACATTGGCTGATATGTCGCAAGGTATTTCTGTCTTATCACGATCGAAATTGTCGATCGTACCGATCTGATTTATTCATTATCCACTACCCACTGGCGGCGATAAAATCGACCCGCGATTTTTAAAATCACTGTTTATCTATTGAAAATTAACACGATTTATTCGTGGAAATAGTCATGTGTCAAAGGAAAGGAAACATGCCTTTACGTCTTTGTCTCGGTCTGTCGACGATTGCCGGGCTGATTATCGCCTTCTGCAATACCCTAATTACTGGATTCTGGTTCTCTCTGTGGGCTGCCATTTTGCTCTGCGTATTGCCGGGAATTGGTGTCTGTCTGGGAAATATCATCAGAAAGTTCATTATGCCGGACGCCGTGTACGGCAGTACCGGGGATGTTATTCAGGCCCGTTTGTTCTGGGCGGTCATGCCACAACTCATCGGCTGGTTTATTGGTTTGATGAGCGCAATAGGGCTTTTGGGTATTCAGGTTTGAATCGTATTCGCCACTTAAAAATCGTGGAAACACAAAGAGTGCAGTTGCGCTCAGTCACTCACCGGTGCGCGTTTCTACTTGCCTATAAGGACTTAAAAATGAAAAGAACAACGATAAATGCCTCGCTGTTGGCCTGCGCTATGCTCCCCCTGGTTGCGCAGGCTTTTGGCAATCACCAAACCTGGACAAGTGGCTTTGCGCAGGGGTCATCAGAATACGTCATTCTGGGCAAAGGTAAGTCACAGCTCTATCTGGCTTGTGGCGATGGCTCGCGGTCAGCCACGCTCATCTTTACGGACCCTGCTGGCCACGACATCAGCATGGACAGTGGCAAACGGTTGTTACTGAAAACCGACGAAGATGACGCTGTCGATATCAGTGACACGGACAGTCATGCGGGGGAGGGAAGTATCACATCGGCCTGGAACCACCTGCGAAACGGCAAACAGGTCACTGTGTCTGGTGAAAATGTTCGGTCAGCTACGTTCACGCTAAACGGGGCAGGCAAAGTACTGCCAGAATTTGGTACGCAAGGGTGTGTATCGAAGTTTGTCCTCTAAGGCGATGCATTGTCATATATTTCAATTTCTTCAATAAAGGAAGGTTTGTATGACAGAAACGTAAGCCGGCGTATCAATGCGCCGGTCCTGCATTTTGCACTATTTCGCATAGTGAATTTCGAGGTATGCCGAATAGTGATTTTATAAAATCTGGATATTATCACCGGTACTGGGGATTATTGGGGGACAGTGACCTGCAACTGCATCAATGACACGCCACCGGTTCTGGTAAACCACCGCATAATTTAGGGTCCGGCACTGTCTCCTCTGCCCCCTTCACCACGGTAATCCCCACATCTGAACGGGTGCACGATTAATACGTGCGTTTCAATCCTAAAATGCCCTGCATGGGCTATTGCAAGACAGTCTGGAGAATATTTCGATGGCATTCCTGAAAATGCTGATTACCGCTCTGGGCCAGGCGCTGATGTTGAGCGCCAGCCACCAGGCACAACTCTTTGTGGAAGCACATTTCCGACAGCTCGGTCACGATGAGGAAAGTATTCATACCGCCAGAGAAGCCGTCAACCTGCTGGTAATCACTATCATCAGTGGAATGATAAGTCAGATATTGCGAATTCTTATCTGCCAGTAGGCCCGTTTACACATCATCACTCCCGCACTTCTGAATCCCATATGCCAGCCCTCACCGGCTGGCTTTTTTGTTTTTATTCGCCAATAAAAGGAAATGCCTATGACCCGTTTAACCAGCCGCTTTGGTGCGGTAAACCTCATTCGCCGCGACCGTCCGCTGACCCGTGATGAACTTGCGCACTTTGTTCCCAGCGTATTCGGCGAAGAGAAACACGAGTCGCGCAGCGAGCGATATACGTATATTCCGACCATTTCACTTTTAGACAACCTGCAGCGCGAGGGTTTCCGGCCGTTCTTTGCCTGTCAAACCCGCGTACGTGACCCAAACAAACGTGAACACACCAAGCATATGCTCCGCCTGCGCCGCGAGGGGCAGATCACGGGTAATCAGGTCCCTGAAATTATTCTGCTCAACAGCCACGATGGTTCGAGCAGTTATCAGATGTTGCCGGGATTATTTCGTTCAGTTTGCCAGAACGGCCTGATTTGCGG
>NZ_JBFUHK010000098.1:0-7592 GCF_056402435.1 Rahnella sp. P4_A8
ACGTTACTCAGCGGAATAAATTGCTGACGCGTCTGGCTCCAGACCATGATATTGGCCATATGATCGACATCCAGTCGTTCCGATGATGGCGGGCGTAAAACAATCGGCATCAGCGTCGAGCCATCGCGGAAAATCCCCACGGTGCTGCCGCTGAAATTCATCTGTAATGCGCTGTCGGTTTCGCCTTTGTCCACGCCGAGTTCACGTCCCAGATACGGCGAAAATACCGGGCGAACCATTTTGCTGCGATCCTGCCAGTCGTTACGCACCCCGTCGGCCGCGCCGTCATCGAGGATAATCTTATCCACCTGACTGGCGATATTACGCAACTGGTCGGGATCGGAACCTTTGATTCGCACTTCAATCGCACTGTCACCGGACGGCCCGAACATGATGCGTTTCAGGCTGGCGTTGACTTCAGGATAATGATTGCGGATGTTCTGTTCGGTGCTGTGGGCCAGCGCGGCGATTTTCCGCTGGTCATCCATGCGCACCATAATTTGCGCATAGTTGGAATATTGCCGCTGGCCGTTGTAGGTGAGGATAAAACGCATCCCGCCCTGACCGACGGTGGTGACAGTGTTTTCCACGCCTTCCTGCTTGTTAATATCTTTTTCGATTTCACCGGCGATGCGCGCGGTGTAATTAATGTCCGTGCCGTAGGGCAGCCACAAATCGACGAAGAAAATCGGTGTATTAGAGGAAGGGAAAAAGTTCTGCCGCACGGAACCGAAACCCCACACCGAAGCCACCAGCAGCGCAGCCAGCACGCTGAGCGTGAGGGCCTGGTGTGCAAGCAGTGCGGAAAGCATCCGCCGGTAGACGCGAAATATCCTGCCACCGTAAGGGTCAATCTGTTCGTCCGGTTTTTTATCCGCCACTTTCATATTGGCGAAGGCCCATTTCACCAGGACCGGCGTCAGCGTCAGCGCGGTCACCCAACTGAGCATCAGCGAAATCAGCAGCACCTGGAACAGCGATTTACAGTATTCACCGGTCGAATCTTGTGACAGCCCGATGGGCGCAAACGCCAGAATGGCAATCACCGTCGCGCCGAGCAGCGGCAGCGCGGAACGCTTAATGATTTGCGAGATGGCGTTCATCAGCGGGTTACCCTGCTGGCGCGAAATCAGCACGCCTTCCACCACCACAATCGCGTTATCCACCAGCATACTGAGCGCGATTATCAGCGCCCCGAGCGAAATGCGCTGCAGTTCGATGCCGGACAAATACATGATCAGCAGCGTGCCGAGCACGTTCAGCGCCAGCGACACGGCAATAATAATCCCGCTGCGTAATCCCATGAAAATCAGCAACACGCCGACCACAATTGCCAGCGCCATCAGGAAGTTAATGATGAAACCATCGACGGATTTCTTCACTTCAGCAGCCTGATCGTAAAACACTTTCAGCTGGATCCCGGCCGGTTTATCGGCTTCAAGCTGATGCATTCTGGCTTCTATCGCCCGGCCAATGTTCATGACATTCACGCCGGGAATATAAGAGACACCAATGGTCAGCGCATTACGGCCATTGGCGTGATAAATATTGCCCGGATGATCGGTGATCCCCTGCGAGATGGTGGCGATATCCCGCAGATAAATGCTGTGCGTCGAACCGGCGGGGCTGATCAGCACATTATTCAGCTCGTCAATATTTTCAAAGCCACCGGTCGGATGCAAACGGATCGACTCGCTGCCGACCGTCATGCTGCCCGCATCTGACACCATATTCTGGCGATTCAGCACGTCGGCAAGGCGCGGCAATGTGACGCCATAAGCAGCCATTTTTGCCCGTGAGATCTCAATGTTGACCTGTTCAGGAAGGATGCCGCCAATCGCGACTTTACCCACGCCGGGCACCAGCACCAGTTCACGGCGCAGTTGTTCGGCATATTTACGCAGTTCCGGGTTGCTAAAGTTGTCGCCATAAATCGAGAAAAAATAGCCGTATACATCACCGAAATCATCGTTCACAAACGGCGGGCTGACACCGGGCGGAAACTGCAACGTGGCGTCGTTGACGCGGCGGCGCAGTTCATCCCAGATTTGCGGCAGTTCGGAGGAGTGATAACGGGAATCGATATTGACGGTAATTTGCGATAAGCCGACGGCAGAGATCGAGGAAATATTATCGACGTAAGGCAGGCGTTGCAGGGCATTTTCCAGCGGCAGCGTGACTTCTTCCTCAACCTGCTGGGATGACGCGCCGGGATATTGCACTGCAACCACCGCGGTTTTAATGGTAAACGCCGGGTCTTCCAGCCTCCCGATATTGAACAACGCAATCAGCCCACCCACGCCGAGCAGCAGGATCACCAGCCAGATGCGCGTCGGATTATTAATGAAGCTTTCGTTAATTCCCATCACAGACCCCGCTCTCTGGTCCAGATGCGAACCGGCTGCTGAGCGTGTAATTCCCCGACGCCCGCCGCCACCACTCTGTCGCCTTTTTGCAGTCCGGCGGTGATTTCAATGCCCTGAGACGTCAGCTCACCGACGGTGACTTTACGGTCTTCGACGTGCAGGGTATCGCCTTCACCGGCCACTACCCAGACGTGCGCGTCATTACGCTGGCTGCTGTCCGGATTAAAAACGGCTTCGACCGGGATAACCAGCGTACTGACCGGCGTTGCCGTGGCGAGATTGGCCGGATTCACCGTGACGGTGCCGCTTAATCCGGCCACCGCCGGGAAGTTTTCCGGACGCGGCATGACCAGCGTCACCTGCCAGGTCAGCGTATTGGCTTCGCTGCTGGCGGTGTGTTCTTTATAGGTTGCGGTGAATTCCCGGTCGGGAAGGTTGTTGATACGCACCCGCGGGCGGTAATCGACATTGCGTACATCCAGGCTGGTAAACAGATTTTCCGGCACGCTGAACACCACATCCAGCACGTCGGAACGGCTTATGGTTGCCACCGGCTGACCGGCGGCAACAACCTGATGATTGCGCACAGACAGCCGGGCAATGACGCCGCTGAACGGTGCTGTGAGGTTCAGATCGTTAAGTTCTTCCTGCGCAATTTTCAGTGCGGCAGCGGCGGAATCCCGGCTGGCTTTATGCACCTCGAGTTCGGCCTGCGACACCACGTTGCGCCGTGCCAGCGTCTGATAACGTTCAAACTGGCGCTGCGCCAGCGTGGCGGCGCTCTGACGATCGTTAAGGCGCTGACGGGCATCGTTGTTGGTCAGCCGGGCGAGAATTTGTCCTTGTTTTACCGCTTCGCCTTCGCGGACGTCCAGCGTTTGCAACTGGCCTGCACGTTTGAAAGCAATGTCGGTGTTATCACCGGCTAAAATGCGCGCCGGAAAAACGCGGGTGCTGAGCGGGCTGGCGGCTTCTGCCGTCGCAATTTTAACCTGTCGGGGCGGGGAGGGTGTATCCGGGGCTTTCTGGTCACAGGCGCTTATCAGAAATAGGATGAGCAGAGCGGGAGAGAAACGAATGTCCATAATACTTCCCCTCATAAACAACACACGAAATAATAAATTAAGACAGAATATATAAGGACATTTAATGTGCTGTGCCAATATATTATATCTCTGACCTATTCTTATTGAGACTCAGGTTATCTGTTGTTTTTGTTAATCTAATTGTTTTTTCAAAGCCGGGAATTAACACTATTTAACACGGTATATTATAGTTTATACAGCTTTACGTATCTTGCCAGAAATTAACATCACAATTCTTGCATTACCCGCATCATTCATGAACCCTTTCAGGGATCAAGGAGTCAGGCATCATGAATAATCCAGCGCCATATTCCGTGAATAAAACAACAGAAACACTGTGGTATCAGCAAAGCGTAGAAGAAAGCCTTACCGGGCTACAGTCCGGGCCTGACGGGCTCTCACCCGAAGACGCGAAAAATAAACTCCACCATTACGGTCCTAACGTCCTGCCGCAAAAAGAAGGTAAATCTCTGTTTATTAAGTTTATCTCGCACTTTAAAGATATTCTTATCTATATATTATTAGCGGCCGCTGTCGTCACGGCCATTATGGGGCACTGGGTTGATACACTGGTAATATTAGGTGTGGCGGTTATTAATGCTTTAATTGGTTTCATCCAGGAAAATAATGCTGAGAAATCATTGAAAAGCATTCAGAATATGCTTTCCAGTGAAGCGCTGGTATTACGCGGCGGACAACAGGTCACCGTCGGTACCGATGAAATCGTGCCGGGAGATATTGTTCTGCTGCGCCCCGGTGACAAAATCCCTGCCGATTTACGTCTGATTGACGTGCATAACTTACGTGTCGAAGAAGCCATTCTGACCGGCGAATCGACCGTGGTTTCGAAAAAGACCGGGGCGCTGGAAGGTGAGAAGTCGATTGGCGACCGTAAAAATCTCGCGTTTTCAGGGACCACCGTCAGTTCCGGCACCGCCAGCGGCGTGGTGTTTGCCACCGGCGGCCAGACCGAACTCGGCCATATCAATGAAATGTTGTCCTCCATTGAAGACAACAAAACGCCGCTATTGGTGCAGATAGATAAACTGGGGAAATCCATTTTTGTCATCATTCTGTTCATGATGGTGGCATTGCTGATTTTTGGTTATCTGCTGCGCGACATTCCGTTTGCCGAGCTGTTGCTGTCAGTGATCAGCCTGGCGGTGGCGGCGGTGCCGGAAGGGTTACCGGCGATCATTTCGATTATTCTTTCGCTCGGCGTACAGGCGATGGCGCGTTCCAAAGCCATTATCCGCAAGCTGCCCACGGTGGAAACACTGGGTGCGATGTCAGTGATTTGCTCGGATAAAACCGGCACGCTGACCATGAACGAAATGACCGTCAAGGCAGTGATTCTGGCGGATAATGTCTGGACGGTAGAAGGCAACAGTTACGAGCCGATGGGCAGCTTTTCCATTGCCGGTTCGGCGTCGCCGCTGCCTGCGGATTCTTCGCCTTTGCTGACCCAGTTCCTGCGAACGGTAGATATCTGTAACGACAGTACACTGTCGCAGGATGCGCAGGGGCACTGGGGCATTACCGGCGGCCCGACGGAAGGGGCGCTGAAAGTACTGGCAGCCAAGGCACATTTGCCAGAATTGCCGTTTAACCTCAGCAGTAAAATCCCGTTCGATTCTCTCTATAAATATATGGCGGTGGCCGGTGAGAAAAACGGCCAGTCGCAGATTATGCTGACCGGCGCACCGGACGTGCTGCTCAAACTGTGTCAGTTCCAGCAGACGCCGGAAGGGGCGGTGACGCTGGATCACGCCTACTGGGAATCGGCGATCACGTAATATGCCAGTGAAGGATTACGCATGGTGGCCGCGGCCTGGAAGCCGGTCGATCATCCGGTTGCTTCACTCGATCATCCGGAACTCAGTCACGGCATGGTGCTGATCGGCATTGCCGGCATGATGGATCCGCCGCGGCCGGAAGCGATTGTGGCGATTGGCGAATGCCAGCAGGCGGGGATCCGCGTCAAGATGATCACCGGTGACCATCAGGAAACCGCGATGGCGATCGGTAAAATGCTCGGTATCGGTAACAGCGAGAATTCCATCACCGGCTATGAGCTGGAGCATATGGATGATGCGCAACTGAGAACGGCGGCGAAGCAGTTTGATATTTTCGCCCGCACCAGTCCGGAACATAAACTGCGTCTGGTCAAAGCGTTGCAGGATACCGGAGAAATTGTCGGCATGACCGGCGACGGCGTGAATGATGCACCGGCGCTGAAACAGGCCAACGTCGGCATTGCGATGGGGATTAAGGGTACGGAAGTAACCAAAGAATCTGCCGACATGATCCTGGTGGACGACAACTTTGCCACCATCGCCAACGCGGTCAGGGAAGGGCGGCGGGTTTACGACAACCTGAAAAAAACCATCCTGTTTATTATGCCGACCAACCTGGCGCAGGGGCTGCTGATCATTATCGCCATTCTGATGGGCAATCTGCTGCCGTTAACACCCGTGCAAATCCTCTGGATGAACATGGCGACTTCCGCCACGTTGTCCTTCGGGCTGGCATTTGAGAAGGCTGAAAGCCGCGTGATGCGCCGTCCGCCGCGTAACGTCAGCGCACACGTCATGGATAAATACGCCATCTGGCGCGTGGCCTTTGTCGGGCTGCTGATTTCCATCAGCGCCTTCATGCTGGAAGCCTGGCTGCAGCCGCGCGGTTATGAACCTGAATTCATCCGCACCGTGCTGTTGCAGACGCTGGTTACCGCGCAGTGGGTGTACATGATCAACTGCCGCGATTCGGATAACTTCTCGCTCAGCCGCGGTCTGCTGCACAATAAAGGCATCTGGATTGTCACCCTGGTGCTGTTTGCGTTGCAGGCGATCATTATCTATGTGCCGCTGATGAACACGCTGTTCGGTACGCGTCCGCTGCCGTTCATCTATTGGATCATCGGCCTGATGATCGGTGTGGCGCTGTTTGTGATTGTTGAAATAGAAAAAGTGCTGACCCGCCGCTGGCGCAAAGCGAGTTAAGGCAAGCCCCTGGGATATTTTCCTCTCAGGGGCCTGTATATTACCGCAGAGAAAATACTCACCCGCTCACCTTCCCGCGCTTCAGCAGCCCGCATAAAAAACATCAACCAGCCGAAAGGCTGGTTTTTTATTGCGCATTCACCTCTCTTAATTGTCTGTAAATTCAACATATTGAAAAATTTACTTTTTAATATTTATCCGAGTTATCTGATAGCCACAATGATTTAAATGCTAATTACCCTGATTTATCTGCACGAATTTACGTTAAAAAGGCATTTTTATAAGAATAGTCTTGGTATTAACGGGCATGGATAATCAAATAATTATTATTATTTGCATGAAAATAAAGAATTAATTCTGTTTACCCTATGAGTTAAGAATGTTCTTGGGTAAATTAGGGGTTACTGGCCCGGTTAATCGCTATGCATAAATGTGTATAAAAGAGCAATAGGTTAGTTTTTTTGAGCGGTTTTTCAGATAATGACTCAATAATGAAATTTGAATGTTTAGTTTTCGTAAAAAGCAAAATCTGAAATCACACTTAAAAAAGTGAAAAATCCTGTTTTAAAACAAAAATACAGACAGTTAAGTGTGTTAATGGAGTTGTTTAAATGAGAGAGATTCTTACTGAGATAGTTCTTAGATTTTGGGGGCGCTTAACCTTAAAAGCGTCGTATACGTCACATTTTGATTACTAATTAGGAATAATTGTAAGAATGCGCCTAGAAAACAGGCATGCATTTAACGATAAGAAAGTGTAAATCGATCGGTCAAACCTATTGTTAGGTCTTATTATGAGCGAGAAAAACGATTTGAAGAGTTTCGGCTGCGTATTACTCTACGTACAGATACTGAAAAGTTTTAAATATGATTTAGAGCGGATCTAAACATTCTTTTTTCTTATCTCTTTCTGAGAGTGCTTTATTCTTCCCCGGATTAACGAGGCAGAATTTGAGCGTTTTTAAAACCACATAATTAGGCGGCCCAATGCCTCGGGTAATAATCTGGAGTGAGTGCCAATTTACTAAATTGGCGTTGAAAGAAATAATCTCCAAGAAGCTGCCTTACGTAGACAATGTCATCCCATTTGACCAGAACGAAGGGATGAACTTGTTTGCGAAAGATTACTTGATCATCGA
>NZ_JBFUHK010000099.1:0-7428 GCF_056402435.1 Rahnella sp. P4_A8
TAAGAAGATAGAAAAATCGTTGGGGTCACTTACATCAGAATGTGAAATATTCCCGGTCGCTGAAGACCTTTTCGGCATTTCAATTCCAGAGCGAATTCTCTCATCCGTGGGTGAAGATGTTGTTCTACAGAAACTTGAACAACTCAAGCGTTTTGACCTTTGGCAGGGGGCCTGGCAAGAACCCAAGCGACGTTGGCTTTGGTGAGTTTCAGCTTTGAGCGGGGAGCTGACATTGGCTTTTCATGCCTGTAAGAGATACCCACCGGGCTGATGGTTTTTTAGCGTGTCATTGCCAAAATTATACCGCACCCGCCTCTGGTGTTCCCTGATGGAAAGCCAACTCCCATTGCCCCTTGTCAGAATACACCCAGCAAGAAGAACGTAGGGATGCTCGGCTGCCGTCCGAATTAAACGTCTTGTAGTGCAGAATGGCGCAGTACTCTCCCATGCTGATCAGCCGGAAATCACTGCTAAGAATGATCGTTGGACTTAATTCGCCAGTCAAAGATGCTATCGTCTCCGCGCGGTCAACTATTACACCTGACCGTGTGATTTCCCGAAATTCGGGATGCAATATCTGTTCAAGCCATTTCCGATCATTCCGCCGGACACCGTGAAGACTGCATTCAAGTGCTTTCAGCTTTTCCAAGAGCATTTTTCTCCCCCTAATTGAACCCTGACAGTTGAATGAATTTATCATAATAACCAAGGCTAATCTTTAATGCCCCCGAGAGGTAACTTCCGCTTTTGGCACAGGAGTACCAAAGGGCAGCTACAAGCAAAGAGCAGACATTAATTACCTGCTCAATGAAGGGTCTATTAGCATCAGTGTTGCAATTGAATTAAAAACACCTCCAGACCATCCTGTGTTGAATGAGTCGTCTGCGACAGGTATACCAGCCAGCCCTCTGTATATTTCATGAGGATAAATAGAGGGAAGGCTGTGCTCAGGATTACACTGTCTTCCCGATGTATTGCGGTGCAGGCAGAGCAAAGCGGTTTTTCAGGACATGGGCAATATCGTCTTCCGTCAGTTGCTGCTTTTCTACGCCCTCTGCGGTGATCGTCTTCAGCACATTCCCTAGCAAAATCAGCCGACCCTCGGGGACGTGCTGCACGATCAGTAACTTCTGCACAAAGATGGCATCAGGATGGGTGGAGTTGAGGTAGTTGGCCGGGACGAAATCAATCCACTCCTGGGGTGACAGATCAAAACTGTATTGATTGGCCCATTCGCCCTCCACCTTCGCTTGTAGCAGGTACTCGTTATTACCGTCACGGATAAGTCGGAAAGTGTCGAAATCCTGTTCGATGTCGGTATCTGGCATGTCTATGGCGATCGGTGCGCGAATACCGTAGCTGCCGAACCCTAGATCGCAAAGCCACAGGCGGTCATCGACTTCAGCAATTAATGCCATATGCGTTTTCGGTCGGCGTGCCGGGTAGAACATCGGACGAGCTGCAACGAAACGGTAGGTAATACCTAAAGCGCCCAACGCCATTGCAAATAGCCCATTGACCTCATAGCAGTATCCACCACGACCTCGTTGTAACAGCTTGTCTGCAATGTCTTCGGGTACCAGGGAGACGACTTTGCCAGCCTGCACATCCAGATTCTCGAAGGGCACCGAAAAGAGTTGATGACGCATGAGCGCGTGCAGCGTGGCGGTATCGGCGGCTGCATGCCCGGTGTAGTTTATACGACGAAAATAAGTCGAAAGGTCGAAGTTGTCGCTATGCATAATGCCTCCTTGATTGCTCGGGTTCGGCACTACTATAGAAGGGCCGCATCATTGTCTGTATAGTCAGATTTATCGAAAATCAGACTGTACAGTTCGCAATGTCCGTCCCACGTCTGTTGTCCCCACATTACCGCCGGATTGCTGAAATGCTGCGCCTTACCCTTGCATCAGGTGTATTGCGAGCCGGCGACAGGATGATCTCCGCGCGTAAACTGGCCGAACGCGAGCAAGTTAGCCTCCCAACGGCACTGGAAGCACTTCGTTGTCTTGAGGCCGAAGGCCTGATTGTTGCGCGTCCGCGTTCTGGCTACTTCGTTTGCCAGATAAACACACCTCAGAACATGCAGTCATCCCATCATTTACCTGGCCCGGTCCCCGTGACAATGTCAGCAGTAGCCCGTTCACTATTCAGCAGCGCAGAAGCCCGTCTGGTGCCACTTGGCGCAGCGCTGCCCGATCCACTATGGCTGCCAACAGATACGCTACAGCGGGCGTTGCAGACTGCAAGCCGTCGCCTGGACGCACACGGTCAGAGCTACAGCCTGCCGCCGGGAAGGGCAGACCTGCGCAGAAATATAGCCGTACGCGCTGCACAGTGGGGTGCCCGTTTTGGTCCGGATGATCTCGTCATTACGGCTGGCGCGACGCAGGCACTGCGTCTGGCTCTGCGGGCTGTATGTCAGCCTGGTGATGTAGTGGCCATTGAGCAACCCGCCTACTTCGGTACGCTCCTGCTGCTGGAGGACCTAGGCCTCAAGGCATTGCAAATCCCCACAGATCCCGCTGAAGGCTTGTTGCTGGCACCTCTGGGTGAAGCTATTCAGCGCCACCGTCCCGCAGCCGTGCTGGCTTCGCCCACGGTGCAAAACCCACTCGGTGCCAGTATGCCCGTCACCCGCAAGCAGGAACTTGTTGCGCTGATTGAACGTGCAGGCATCCCTTTAATTGAGGACGATGTATATGGTGACCTGGCCGGTGAGGGGCAGCGTCCTCCGGCCTGCAAGGCCTTCGACCAGAGTGGGAGTGTGATTTACTGCAGTTCATTATCCAAAACCCTTGCCCCGGGCTGGAGAATCGGTTGGATTGCGGCAGGACGCTACCACACGCAGGTATTGCAGGCCCGCATGGCCGGGGATTGGGCAGGCGCACCGCTGCTTGAAGCAGCCGCGAACGATATACTGGCAAGTGGAGACTACGAACGTCATCTGCGGCGCCTGAAGCTCCGGGTCACGGAGGGAGTACACGCCGTTATCGCCCGGGTCAACGCAAGCTTCCCTCCGGGCACTCGTGTTGCCGTGCCGACAGCCGGTTTCTTATTGTGGATAGAACTTCCGCATCCGCTGAATGCGTTGGTGGTACATCGTCGCGCGCTGGCGCTGGGCATTGGTGTCAGTCCTGGCCTCCTGTTTTCCCCGGGGGCGGAATTTCAGAACTTCCTGCGGTTGAATTGCGCGAATGAACCCTCGCCCACCTTGCTCAATGCAGTGGAACAGATCGGTGCGCTTTGTCATGAACTGGCTGGTCAGCGCGAATGACTCATACATGCCTAAGTCCACACTAATCCCTCTGCTAAAGGTAAGCACACCCGTTTTAGTTCCACGCACGTTTGAGATATCCGGGAGGAAATCAGGATGCTTACCGCCCCCTTACTCCCCTACTTTGCTGATTTGATAATAGCCGTTCTGTTTATACGCCTCTCACTCAATAAGGCGAAAATTCCGGCTGCGGCCACGATTGACGCACCGGCCAGCGTGGAAGATGACGGAAAACTGTCGAGGAACAGAAAACCAAGCATCATCGACCAGACCATCGTGGTGTAATCAAAAGGCGCCAGCAGCGACGCATCGGCGTAACGCAGGCTCAGCGTAATCAGGATCTGTGCCATTCCGCCAAGAAAGCCGCAACCGATGAGCAGTAAAAGCTGCAAGCTAGTCGGGATTTTCCAGCCGAAGAAAATCGTCGCCAGACCAATCAGCATGGTCATCAGCGAGAAGTAGAAAACGATCGCGCCCGGTCTTTCGATGCCATTTAAAAAACGGATTTGCACCGAAGATACCGCCGTACACATCGCCGCCAGCAGCGCCAGAATCACGCCCAGCCCCGCCGAAACCTGCTTAAAACTGCCCGAGAGCAGCGAACCGCTGTCTGTCAGATGCGCCCACAGCATGACGATAATGCCGGTGAAACCGATGCCCACCGCCAGCCAGCGGGCAGCGTGAACATTTTCACGCAATGAAACCGCGGCCATGACCACCGTGAATAGCGGCGCGGCGTAGCTTATCGCCGTGGCATCCGCCAGCGAGATATACACTAACGCCAGATAGTTAAAATACATTCCCCCCGTGCCGGAAAAGCCGCGAATTAAATGGCCGAATATATTCTTCGTTTTAATTTGGGGGAAAACAGGGCCCTGCAATTTGAGCCAGATCAGCAGCGGGAATAAGGCAACGAAAGAGCGAAAAAATATCACTTCTCCGGTAGGTATATTTCCGCCCAGCCCTTTCACGCAGGCCAGCATTAATGTGGCACACAGGGCTGATAATATTTTTAGCGAAATACCCATTCTGGCGTTCATTATTAACCTTCGTTCCTGGTGAGCAGCGGGATGAATCTGTCCGCTATTCTGGCAGAGCCGCCTTTTTCCCGGTCATACAAAAAGCGTATCGCCATACAGGGTTTACTTCTTATACAACGCCAGGGTGAGCTTATATAGTCGGGCTGACTCATAAAGAAACCACAGCCAGTTTTGCTCACAGTGAGCCAGGGGAAGTTGTCGTCACACACTGCTAATTAAAAAATCCCGGAGAATGAATGATGAAACTGAAGTTACTGTCTTGTTCCTTGCTGGCGTTGCCACTGATGGCGGCCTTTTCCTCTGCGAAAGCGGATGTTCTTTCTGATATTCAGGCACGCGGTTCACTCAATTGTGCCGTGTATTCCGATGTGCCGCCGTTCTCGTCGCCGGATCCGAAAACGCGCCAGCTTGCGGGAATGGACGTCGATTTATGTACGGCGTTAGCCAAACAGATGGGCGTAAAACTCAATCTGATGCCGACGTCTATTGAAGCGCGTATTGCGGTGATCGCCACTGGCCGCGCCGACGTGCTGATTGCCAATCTGGCGTATACCAAAACGCGCGGCCAACAGATTCAGTTCAGCGATCCGTATTACGTGGCGAAAGAAGTACTGGTGGTGAAAAAGCCCAACGTCGATAAAACTCGTGCGGATTTTAAAGGCAAACGCATCAGCGCCACCAAAGGCACAACGTCTGAACAATCGATATATCTGGCAGGCGCAAAAGCCGTGACCTTCCAGGATGCTGCGTCGGCCTTTCTGGCGCTGGAACAGAACAAAGCGGTGGGCTTTGTGACCAACACCATGACCGCCATCAAAATGATTTCTCAGGCCGGAAAAGACGGCATTGAACTGGGGATGATCAAAGAGCCGATGGCGCTGGAGCCGATCGGCGTCGGCATGAAAAAGGACGAACCGGCATTGCTGGCGAAGGTTAACAGCAGCCTGAAAGCGATGGATGACGACGGCACCATCGATAAAATCTGGGATACCTGGATCGGGCCAAATACCGAATACAAAATGGTGCGCGAAGACAAAGTACAGCCGCTCTCCAGCCTTAAATTCGAACCTCTGGAATAACCGATGATCACTGCGTCGCACGAGGCGCCTTCCCGCGCCTCTTTTATTCTTGCCAGTCAGGGCGACAACATCAAAATCTCCACCATCGGCAGCCGTGCCTGGCTGATTGAAGCACCGGGAGATTTCGACCTGCCCGCCCAGCGCCGCATCTGGTCACTGGCGGTCGCATTGCGTGCGCGTGATGATATCGAATCACTGATCCCCGGCGTGACCAATTTGCTGGTGCTGTTTCGCCAGACACCGGCAGATTACGACGCCACCTTTGCCCTGCTGGTGGCCGCCTGGGAACAGGCACAGGCCGTTCATCCGCAAGGCAAGCTGATTGAAATTCCGGTGATTTACGGCGGCGAACATGCCACCGATCTGGACGCGGTTTGCCAGCATACCGGGCTTTCGCCGCGCGAGGTCATCCGCCGCCATTCTGAGGGTTGCTACACGGTGTTTTCACTGGGCAGCGCGCCGGGTTTTGGCTATCTCCACGGGCTGGATCCGTCTCTTGCCACGCCGCGTAAAAAAGTCCCCTCGCTGAATATGCTCAAAGGCACCGTGACCATCGGCGGCGCACAGACCGGGATTTCCGCGCTGACCGGGCCAAACGGCTGGAACGCCATCGGATTCGCCGAACTGACGCTGTTTGACCCGCAGGCAGAGAATCCTGCGCTGATGGCACCGGGGGACAGCGTGCGCTTTCTGCCAGAAAGGATTGAATTGTGACTGAACCAGCCGTGATTGAAATAGTGAAAACCGGCCCGCTGAATACTGTTCAGGACGCGGGCCGCAGCGGATTCCGGGATATCGGCGTGTCTGTCAGCGGCGTGATGGATCCGCTGGCGTTTCACGCGGGCAACATCATGCTGGGCAATGACGAAAACGCCGCCTGCATTGAAGTGCAGATGTTTCCGTTTAAGGTCCGGTTTCTCGCCGATACCAGCATTGCCATCACCGGCGCAGATTGCCGCACGAAGCTCGACGGTACAGATCTTCCGCCCTGGTGGGCGTGTTCCGTCCGCGCAGGGCAGGAGCTGGAAATGCAGTTCCCGCGTTACGGTGCCCGCAGCTATTTGTGCGTCGCCGGAGGCATTGACGTGCCGGTCGTTATGGGCTCGCGCAGCACCGCGCTGCGTGGTGGTTTTGGGGGTTTAGACGGACGACCGCTGGAGAAAAACGATCGCCTCGCGGCGGGTAAAAACACCGCATCTCCCCTGCCTGCGCAAGGTATGGGCATCGAGCCGCCGGAGATCGCGCTGGCAAACGTATTCCCGACCAGCACTGAGGGATGCGTGCAACTGCGGGCTATTCCCGCCGGAGAATATTCGCTGTTTGAAGCCGATCTTCCCCGCTTCTGGTCGCAGCCGTGGAAAGTGTCCCTGCACAGCAACCGCACCGGTTACCGCTTATCCGGCGCGCCGGTCACGCCCTCGAAAGTCATCGAAATGCGTTCATACGGTTTAGTCCCCGGCATCGTTCAGGTTCCGCCTGCCGGCGAGCCGATCATTCAGCTGGCTGACGCCAATACCGCCGGAGGCTATCCGAAAATTGCCGGAATTATTGAAGAAGATTTATGGCGTCTGGCGCAGGTTCAGCCCGGTCAGAGCATTCAGTTGATCAAAAGCGATGCACGCGAAGCCATTGCTGTTGCGGCGCAGATCAGCCAGTGGCTCACCCGCCTGCGCGATAGCATTATGCCGGTGAAGAAAATCATGGGGGTTTAAAATGCCCTATGGATGAAACAGAAAACGGGCCAGAAAAGGCCCGTTTAATAAGATGGTCACCCCCACCCTGTGAGCGGTACGCTGACAGGGTGTTTTTCTTTCTGAAGGGGATCATCATGCAAAACGTTACGCTCATCGGTATTGACCTCGGCAAGCATTCGTTCCATGTCCACGCTCAGGATAAAAACGGTAATGCATTGCTACGTAAGAAGTTTTCCCGCAACCCGTTAACCGCCTTTCTCTCTACTTGTSCCGCTTCTACCGTTGTTATGGAGTCCTGTGCGGGCGCCCATTTTATGGCCCGGCACATCAGCCAGTTC
>NZ_JBFUHK010000100.1:0-7215 GCF_056402435.1 Rahnella sp. P4_A8
GTACTGGCTTTCCTGTGCGGTGGTGATATTCACATCCCGCCCGGCGTTCAGGGCCAGGTCGCCGGTGGCCTGTACTTGCGCGGCCTGTGTCGTAATGTCACGCCCGGCGGCAATGCTGGTGCTTACGCCGCTGACCACCGCTGTCCCTTCCTGCCCCACATTCTCGCGGATACTCACGCTTTTACTGCCGTGGGTTTCGCTGTAGGTGCTGGTCTGCTGCGCGTTCAGGTTGACGTCGCGACCGGCGCTGAGTGAGGCGTTGAGGTCGGCGGTGAGTTGCGCCGCCTGCGAGTTAAGGTCGCGCCCGGCGCTCAGCGTCAGGTCGCCGCCGCTGCTCACCACCGTGCGGGTGGCGTTGTTGCTGTCAGCCTGATTTTTGCCGCTGGTCTGATGGCTGCTCTTGTCCATCGTGTTGAGGTTGATGTCATTAACTGCCGCCAGCGTGGCGTCGCCTTTGGCGGTCACGGCGCTGCCTGCGTGGTCTCCGACAGATCTCGAAGGCCATTCGTTCAGCAGGATTTTGAGTGCGCCAGCGATGTTTTTTAAAGTCAACGTCTGACGGAGTTTGAAGATTTAATTTGGATGTTGGGATTATGCAGAATTATGGGCAGGGACGTCTATTCAGTGTGCATTACAAAACGTGGAAGAGACGTGTTTTGGGTGTGCTAATATCTCAGGCATCACACCCATGGCAAACATAATTAGGGCAATCATGGACAGCAAGATGCTTAACGAAATAAGTAAATTTCTAAGTTATATTTTACGTCATAAACCTGACACCATCGGATTGCAACTTGATGTAGAAGGCTGGGCAGATATCAATTCTTTGATTCTCGGCGCGGCGAAAGAAGGCCGCGTACTTGATCAGGCAATAATTCAGACAGTAGTAAATAGCAGTGATAAGAAACGTTTTACTCTCTCCGAAGATGGCCAGCGTATTCGTGCAGTTCAGGGACATTCAACACCAGACGTGAACCTTCAACATATGGAGAAAAAACCGCCAGAATTCCTCTACCATGGCACTGCAACACGCTTTCTTGAATCTATTCTTCAGCAAGGATTGATTGCAGGTTCACGTCACCATGTGCATCTATCACAAGACATAACCACAGCCGTAGCTGTCGGACAGCGATATGGAAAGCCTGCGGTGCTAAAAGTTGAAGCCCTGCGGATGCACCAACAGGGATTCAACTTTTTTCAGGCTGAGAATGGCGTATGGTTAACGAACCATGTCCCCAATTTTTTCATATATCAGGAATAGCCATTGTCTTTGTCTTCGACTTGCTCGGCTTTATAGCGGGAAGACTCTTCTTTGGCAGCACTAAACCATTCAGAGAAACCAGAATAAGACAAATTATCCCAAGGACTTAACTTCGGTTTTGAATAATCATAAATCCGGACACCCGTAGTGCCATCCTTACCTCCCCCATCAAAACAAGCAAGAACAACCCAGCCATCATTATACAGCCCTGACTCATCTTGAATAATTGCAAAGGGAACCAGGGCAGCCCCCGAAAACTTCAAAAGCATCGAGCTGTAATAAAAAAGAGATGTCGCCATATCTTTCGATAGAAGCCGCCAAGGCTCTATATCTAAAAACTCATCAGCTAAAACCACATCTAAATAATCAACAGGGAATTCAAAACTATTGGGTAAAATTGGAAGGTCGTACAAAAAAGGCTTCATTATTTAGCACCTCCAGAAATACGTGGTGGTTCTGTTGAACCGTAAGGATTAGAAGTAGAAAACCCCCCTGACTGTTTGTTTATACGACCAGTAATGGCCTCACCCCAAGTATTAAAATTCTGCCACCCTCTAGCCTCTTGAATAGCTGGCGTCAATGGATCATCAAATCCACGGACGCTAGCTTTAACGTCGATCCCCGCCTCTCTGGCCGCGGCAATTCGAGTGTTATCCATGCTAGTCAGCTTGCCATCAGGCATTTTAACGACGTCAACTGGATCACCTTTCCAACCATTAGTCCGCATGCTTTGTACCAAATCGTCGTATGTGTAATTTTTACCCGTGTCTCGGTCAGTTTTATTGAATGAAAAGCTATTTTGCGAGAACCGAATATCATCCGCCGCATGGAATGTGACACTGCCAGCGCCTTTTGCACCCACATCGGCAGTAACTGACGTCGCTTTTCCTACTCCGCCAATCCCCGCCGCGCCCACCTGCGTCAGGCCGTAAATCCCTTCCGAGTACTGTGGAGAGACTCCCAACCCTTCCAGCAAATACGCACCGCTGGTTTTCTGGTTGACACCAGACAGGAAGGTGTTAAAGCCTGCATTAGCCGTATCTATCCCTGAGGCTGCCAGATAACCGCCTGCCAGGCAAGCTACACCCGCGGTGGTCGTGCATATTGCTGCCCCACCCACCGCCTGGAGTTCCCCGGCGGTAAATTGCGTCAGGCCACCTAAACGCGTCCCCACACCGTAGTGGGATAGCGCATCCCCGGTTTGATCACTAACCGAATACCCGAACATCGGCAAACTGGCGCTGGCATAGCTGCCCATTGCGTAGATCAGCTGGTTACCGCTCTGTGATGCCAGTACTGTACGCTCACTGGCATACGCATCACTGTTACCTAACTGCTCCAGCGCCTGCGCTTTCACATAATCCGGAGAACCTTCCGCAAACTCAGCGGAACATTTCACCAACGCACAGGCCGCCGCTTTCAGACGCGCTTCTTTATCTTTATCCCCACCGGACAATTGCTGGATCCGGGCTACTTCATCCGGGTGTAACTGGCGGTTATAGCGTTCAGCATCCAGTGAGACGGCTGCGCCGGACTGTGCACCGGTCATTCCGCCAATAATTCCGTCAATTGCACTACCACTTACCTACAGCAGAGCGGGGCGTACCACTGGCATTACCGCTACTAAACGCCATCGTCGGGAGCGGCGGGATCATCTGATTTATTTGATCGGTCTTGCCCTCTTTATCACGGATATCGCCCCTTGCACGCCTGCCAATGACGAATTCCCGGCCACACCACCCGCCAGACCGGCAGCTAATGTACTTAATGCGCTGACATTTGCCTTCTGATCCTCCGTCAGATCTTCTGGTTTGGTATTGGGGTAAAATGCACTGATGATGATTTTCGCAGCTAATTCTCCCGCAGCACCGCCTGCTGCGCCGCCCGTCACTGAGCCACCCTGAATATAGGCTGTCACAGCCCCGGCCAGCGCATGCCCAACAGTGTTAGCGACAGCGCTGTCCCCCGTGACTTTTTTTACCTCCTGAGACAGATAAGGTGCCAGCCCGCCCGCCAGCGCCTGCCCCATATCGCCTCCGGTGAGCCCGGCAAGTGCTCCGCTGATAACCTTCCCGTTTTCCCGCTGGCAGAAATCCCCACACTGCGGGCCTTGTAATCCGCTTCATTCTGGATATCTGTCCAGCCCAGCGTGCCGATATTGAGGCTGTTCCGTCGAGGCAATCACAGCGCCGTTAAGTTGAGTAAGGGTGCGTTATGCCAGAGTTCTTCATGAGCAACGCGCCACTAAAATGGCCACGTGTTATAGCCGCACGGACGGCCTGCACCTGAAGGGTAACTGACTGGGATACTTACATTTGGGACTGATACTCTGGTTACCATTGCTGTAGAACGCGGGCAACTGGTGATCCGAGCTGCTGAGTGACACGTAAAAATATCCCGGCTCAGAAGTGAGCCGGGATTATTGATTAATCAAACTCTTTTTCTAATCGTTCAACAACGCGTTTGTAGATTTCAACGACTTCTGGGACTCCGTCACTTAGATCGTCATGGAAGTACTCCTGATAAAACTCCTCCGGCCAAAGTGATATTTCGTATTCACTACGCTTTTGGATCTTCCAGTATTGCGATGGACGGTTATCAACGATTTCAAAAATGCATAAGGGAACCGATATAATATAATCCATTGGTATTTTTTGTAATTGCAGCAATGTTCCCGCATTAACACCAATTTTGCTACTTATAGCCAAAACCGTATAAGTTTGCCCAACAATATATGGATACTGAGGATCTTGATTATCCATTAAGCCGAGCACTGTCTTCTGTTGTGCTGTTAGGTTAGTCGCAAGGCATTTTACTTTCATAACGTCCCACTATTTTTTTATCGCTATCGTTTTTGGCTCAACAACTTGGCCTGTAGCCGCATTACGGTAAGCATGGATTTCGAAAACAGTACCATCAACAGCTTTGTAGCTTTGACTACTAACTTTACTCCAGTCGGCTGTTTTTCCACCATATTCTGCAACTAAACGGGCAGAGTCTTTCAGCACGGCACCAGATCCATGACCAGCCACTGAAGTCCCTCCACTTCTGGATAGCTCAGCCAACTGAGCCTCACTTGCCAGCGACTTATTCAGATTCAGGCCACTAACGGAACTATTAGCCCCCCTACCCGGTAAACTCTTCCCGTTCTTCGCCGCCACAACCAGCATAGCCAGCGACATCCCTTCGGTCATTTGACGCGCTGTCTCAACCTCAACACCCAGCTTATTACTCAGTTCAACCACATACTGATTACGTACAAACTGCTGGCTGTCGTTGAGCTTATCCGCTTCGCCGTACTGGAACAGTTGCTTGTCTTCCGTCCCTGCATAACCCGGATAGTTACCGTAACTTTCTTTAAATTGTGTAACCCAGTAGCTGTCCAGCGCTTTACGCTCTTCTGGCGTCGCGGCCTGATTTTTTACCAGCGCTTCATAATAGGCCCGTTGCTCTGAACCCAGCGCAAACTCAGCCGCGCAATCTACCCGGCGACAGGCTTCAGCTAACAGTCGCTGCTCTTTCTCTTCGTCTCCGCCTGCCAGCTTTTTGATTTCAGCTCGTTCATCCGGGTGTAACTGGCGGTTATAGCGTTCAGCATCCAGTGAGACGGCTGCACCGGACTGTGCACCGGTCGTTCCGCCAATAATTCCGCCAATTGCACTACCACTTAACGTGGCGGCCCACTGGGTGATAGCCCCTCTTTCATTGCGGTCCAGTTGTGTGTTGTTACTCAGATAAGTATCGACCATCTGACTAAACGCTTCGCTGCTCATCCCGGCCAACCCGCCGGCCAGCGCATTGCCGCCGCCGAAACTCGCCTGGATTGCACCTATCACACCGTGGATCGCGGCTTTTTCGGGGCTATTCGGTCCCCAGCCCATCGCCTCACCAAGATCACCGGCAGCTGAGTTCGCCATCTGCACGAACACCGCCGCCAGTTCCTGTTGCTCGGCAATTTTCTTCTCATCGAAAATCTTATCGATATGACCATTGGCGTTGTCGGTATCGCGGCTTAGCCCTGCAATATCCTGCGTCTGCTTCTCACTGTCTCGGATGACGATACTGCCCGCAGCAATGGCCGATTGCGTTGTACCTGAAGCGTCACCGCTGCTCTTAACACCAATAACAGGGACAACGCCGCCGCCGTTAACCCGCTCGCCTTTATTATTTTTTTCCGATGAAAAGCCACCGGCAAGCCCCTGGCTACTGGCACTGTACTGCGCTTCGTTATTGATATCGCTCCAACCCAACGAACCGGTATCAAGCAGGTTCTTATCGGCTGTTGCAGTGCTCGCTATGACTGCACCACCCAGTTGGGTATGGTTGCCTACCGTAATATCGAACCCTTTATCCCCGGCAAACAACCCGCTTTGCTCACCAACGCTTGCGTAGTCGCTGTCGGTTTTGCTCTTATTAATACTCAGTGAGGCTGAACCGGTCATTGACCCGAAAGTGAAACTGGCGCCGCCACTCACGCTTTTCTGCTGGCTGTGGTACTCGTCAGTATCCTGCAGGCTGGTTATCGTCAGGTCGCGACCCACCTCAGCAGTGATTTTTTCACCCAACACCTGCGCACCGGAAATAACCGTATCCCGTCCGCTGCTCAGGCTAAGCCCATCACTGGCGTTGACCCGCGTATTAACATATTCGGTACTCTTACCGTCAGCCGTTCCTTTTGACTGGTAACCGCTGGCCGACACGCCAATTCCCGTCTCCTGACCCAGCGATATATGCACACCGACATTCCAGCCGCTGCTGTTATTCTTACTGGTTTGCTCGGTGTTGTTCGATGCGGCATCCAGCAGCAGATCATTCTGCGCCACAAGAGTGACATTATTGCCTGTCACACCGCTGCCGCTGATATGAAGATCACCGCTGGTACCTTTGTTACCCGTAGCCACCAGCGTGGTATTTCCGCCTGCGCTGAGGGTGCTGCCGCGTACCTGATTTTGTGTAGAACTGGATTCAGATGAGCTTTTACTCGAACCTACGCTGAGTTCCACCTTCACGGCGTTCAGATTGCCCTGGGCTACATCAGTCGCCATGGAAGAGGCACCCGCGACAGCTATCCATGCGTTATCTGCCGCCTGCACGGCATACAGCGTTTTCAGCCGTTCGTCGCTGACCTCCCCACTTCGTTTGAGTGTGCTGTTCGCTGCAAGAATGGCATCGGTCACCGGGCTGGACACTGACAATGTCAGACCGCTCTTTTTCTGTTCGTAACTCTCTTTACGTCTCAACAGATCGTTACCGGGGTCAACCACAATTTCGCCCGCGACAACGTTCAGGTTTTTATCGGCAATCACATCCGCGCCGCTGATATGTGCTTTTTCACCCGCGATAATATTTGCGTTACCGCCGGTTGAACCAATAGTGCTGACACTCTGACTCTGAGTGGTACCCTCTTCATTGAGCTGATGTCGCGATTGTGCGCTGCCGATGGTTACACCAAAACCTCCCGTGCCCATCAGCCCGCTTTTTTTAGTCTCGCTCAGGCGGTAGCTGGAACTGGTATCGGTGGCTGCAAGGATATTGACATTTTTCCCCGCTTTCAGCGTCACATCCCCGTCACCCACCACGGACGAGCCCTTCACCGTCAGGTCTTGCCCGGCAACAATTGACACCTTGTCGCCACTCAGCTGCGAGGCTTTCTCTGTGGTGGCATAGTCCTCTGCAACGGTATGCGTGGTCGTGCCGGAGAACAGGTGTTTTTTGGTTTTGGTTTTTTCGTCGTAGCTGTACTGGCTTTCCTGTGCGGTGGTGATATTCACATCCCGCCCGGCGTTCAGGGCCAGGTCGCCGGTGGCCTGTACTTGCGCGGCCTGTGTCGTAATGTCACGCCCGGCGGCAATGCTGGTGCTTACGCCGCTGACCACCGCTGTCCCTTCCTGCCCCACATTCTCGCGGATACTCACGCTTTTACTGCCGTGGGTTTCGCTGTAGGTGCTGGTCTG
>NZ_JBFUHK010000101.1:0-7168 GCF_056402435.1 Rahnella sp. P4_A8
ATCCCGGGTCATCTGAAGCATTTTTACAGCAACGCAGCGATGCTAAAGCTGCCCTCGAGGCGTGAGCGTATCCCGGGTCATCTGAAGCATTTTTACAGCAACGCAGCGATGCTAAAGCTGCCCTCGAGGCGTGAGCGTGAATATGCGAGGGAAGTGAGAGAAAAAAGGTCGAAATATCCCTTAAAAAACAATGCCGGTCACCTTAAGTGACCGGCATTAGCCAGATGGCCCCTTTTTATCGTCTGATGACCGATGTGAATGATTGACTTCAAACCATATCCAGCGGCGTTTTATGATTCGGTGCCGGGAATACTGTGTCAATTCGTGCTATTTCATCGGCCGTCAGGCTGAGCGTCAGCGCCACCGCATTATCTTTCACGTGCTGCGGTTGTACCGCTTTAGGAATAGCGATCACGTTACCGGTGCGCGTTACCCAGGCCAGAGCAATCTGCGCGCTGCTGACACCCCGAGCGTTGGCGATTTCCTGCATCACCGGTGCAGTCAGGACGTCGTGACGTAACTTGCCGGCCTGCGCCAGCGGGCAATAGGCCATAACGGGAACGCTGTGCTCCTCACACCATGGCAGCAGGTCAAACTCAATGCCACGGGCTGCCGCGTGATACAGCACCTGATTGGTCATGCATGCATTGCCTCCGGGGATTTTCCACAGCGCCTGCATATCGTCAGTATCAAGATTAGAGACACCCCAGCGCCGGATTTTGCCGGATTGCTGCAATTTTTCCATCGCCGTGACAGTGTCATGTAGCGGAATCGAACCACGCCAGTGCAACAAATACAGGTCTAGACAATCTGTTTTTAAACGCTTCAGACTTTGCTCACAGGCGGCGATCGCTTTCGCGCCACCGGCATGATGCGGATACACTTTTGACACCAGAAACACGTCATCACGCCGCCCGGATATCGCTTCACCGACCACCCTTTCCGCACCGCCATCCGCGTACATTTCTGCGGTGTCGATCAGCGTCATACCGGCATCCAGCCCTTGCTGCAAGGCCTTCACTTCGGCACGGAGATCACTGTTCCGTTCCCCCATATACCAGGTACCTTGTCCGATTGCGGGTACTGTCGTGCCATCAGGCAATTGCACGGTCTTCGCTTTCATCTGTTTCCTCCGGTTGGGTCATAGCTGAAAAGTTAATTCGATTCTTTGAAAATTTACTGATCTATAAATGTGCAAATGGGGCGATACGCCCCACTAATGTGCAATATGTTCACCATGATGGTGCATTGCCTCAGAAGGTGTAAGTCACACCCGTCCACAACACGCCAGTCCAGTTATTTTCGATGATCGGGCTGTCGGTCACTTCACTGGACAGACGCAGGTAGCGACCGGTCACGAACCCTTGCCATGCTGGCGTGAAGTTATATTTTGCGGAGACTTCAACATACGGGCTGAAGCTGTCGTTCGGGGAATAGCTATGGAAGCCACTGCGACGGGATTCGTCTTTGGTCACGCCATAATAATACTGGGTGAGATTCGAGCTAAACCAGGTCACACCAAAGCCCGGTACCACAGCCCAGTTAGAGCCTTTAATGGCATACAGATAAGCCAGATCAGCAGTCATGCCATTGCTGGTATCCAGCGTATCCGCATTGAAGCTGGCGCGGAGGGTACCCCACTCGGCATTATGCGAATAAGCCAGACCGGCCATCAGCGTTGAGTGACGTTTATCGAGGCGCTTCATGCGCTTATCGTCGCTGTCGCTTGGGTCAAAGCTCAACGGGAAATAGCTGGCGGTGACGCTCAGTTTGTTGGCGTCATCATTCCACAGGTAATAGCCCGCCATCAGGGTGTGAAAATAGAAATCATCATTGTCGTAATTGATGATCGGTACCGGGTATACGTGGTCATTATTACCACGGTACGGATCCGGAGCGACCAGCGCAGATGCACCCGCCTGCCAGGTTCCCGCCACGGCAGCATTACTGCAAAGCACTGCCGCGCTAACGATGGACAGTGTTTTTAGATTGATCATTTTCATTGTCTTAATTCCATTAAGTAAAAAAACGTCGCTAGTGTAAATGAACCTTAAACGTCACGCTTAGCAATTCTGGGTCTATAAAAAGACATATCCAGAAAAACCGGGGCGATCGCACAATTTAACTGCAAAATATGAAATAAAAATGACTAAAGAAACAACTTCCGCTCTGCAGGGCACGTCCTGTAAGGCTTTTCAGAGCATTCCGCACAACTGAGTCATTGATATGACTTAAAAAACGCCAAAACCAGAGAGGAAATTTTCTTAATGCCAAACTACGCTTATAAATAGATGAAAGACTTAGCCTGAACGGTTGCCCGTCCCACCGAATAAAGACAGTTCTCAAACCATCGAGATTGTCGCTTTCCAAGGGGTTTTGCRAGTTGGCATAAGGGTTGCTGTATTTCAGGTGGGAGATCTTTCTTCCGGGAGCGCTGAAAAAAGCTCTCATTAACCTGTGCGTTACCCGAATCATTGGAATTGCAGCAAGGCGGCAAGTGAATGATTCCCGGTGAGCTTACACAGTTAAGTGACCCGGGTGAACAAGCGAAGCCAACGAAGGTGCGGTTCCAAAGACGAAGGGTAAAATAACGAAGGACGGGCATCGTATGAACATATTTGACCATTATCGCCAGCGCTATGAGGCTGCCAAGGACGAAGAGTTCACACTGCAGGAATTTCTTACCATTGCACGGCAAGATCGCAGTGCTTATGTCAATGCGGCGGAACGTCTGTTGATGGCAATCGGTGAACCAGCGATGGTAGATACCGCGCTTGAACCACGCCTGTCGCGTTTATTCTCGAACCGTGTTGTTGCACGTTACCCTGCATTTGAAGAATTTTACGGCATGGAAGAGGCTATCGAACAGATTGTCTCCTACCTGAAACACGCCGCGCAGGGTCTGGAAGAAAAGAAACAAATCCTTTATTTACTGGGCCCGGTGGGGGGTGGTAAATCATCACTGGCCGAACGGCTGAAATCCCTGATGCAACGTGTACCGATTTACGTGCTGAGCGCCAACGGCGAACGCAGCCCGGTAAACGACCATCCGCTGTGCCTGTTCAATCCGCAGGAAGATGCGCATATTCTGGAAAAAGAATACAACATTCCTCCGCGCTATCTCGGCACCATCATGTCGCCATGGGCGGCAAAACGTCTGCATGAATTCGGGGGGGACATCACGAAGTTTAAAGTCGTGAAAGTCTGGCCGTCGATTCTCGAACAAATCGCCATCGCCAAAACGGAACCGGGCGACGAAAACAACCAGGACATCTCCGCACTGGTCGGGAAAGTGGATATCCGTAAACTGGAAAACCACGCGCAAAATGATCCGGATGCTTACGGTTATTCCGGTGCTTTATGCCGCGCAAACCAGGGTGTGATGGAATTCGTTGAGATGTTCAAGGCACCGATTAAGGTGCTGCACCCGTTACTGACGGCGACACAGGAAGGTAACTATAACGGTACCGAAGGGATCTCCGCCCTGCCGTTCAACGGCATTATTCTGGCGCACTCCAACGAATCTGAATGGGTGACGTTCCGTAACAACAAGAATAATGAAGCGTTCCTTGACCGTGTGTACATCGTGAAAGTGCCTTATTGCCTGCGCGTGTCTGAAGAGATGAAAATCTACGACAAGCTGCTCAGCAACAGTGAACTCTCGCATGCTCCTTGTGCACCGGGAACTCTGGAAACGCTCGCGCGCTTCTCGATTCTCTCGCGCCTGAAAACGCCTGAAAACTCCAGCAGTTATTCCAAAATGCGGGTGTATGACGGTGAAAGCCTGAAAGATACCGACCCGAAAGCCAAGTCCTATCAGGAATACCGCGATTATGCGGGTGTGGATGAAGGCATGAACGGGCTGTCGACGCGCTTTGCGTTTAAAATTCTCTCCCGTGTTTTCAACTTTGACCATGTGGAAGTGGCTGCCAACCCGGTGCATTTGTTCTACGTGCTGGAACAGCAAATCGAGCGCGAACAGTTCCCGCAGGACATCGCTGAAAAATATCTGGAGCACCTGAAAGGCTATCTGATCCCGAAATACGCTGAGTTTATCGGCAAAGAGATCCAGACTGCTTATCTGGAATCCTATTCAGAATACGGACAAAACATTTTCGACCGTTATGTTACCTACGCTGACTTCTGGATCCAGGATCAGGAATACCGCGATCCGGATACCGGTCAACTGTTTGACCGTGAATCGCTGAATGCCGAGCTGGAAAAAATCGAAAAACCGGCCGGGATCAGCAATCCAAAAGATTTCCGTAACGAAATCGTCAACTTCGTGCTGCGTGCCCGCGCCAATAACAGCGGCCGCAATCCAAACTGGACCAGTTACGAAAAACTGCGCACGGTCATTGAGAAAAAAATGTTCTCAAATACCGAGGAATTACTGCCAGTTATCTCGTTTAACGCCAAGACGTCGACAGATGAACAGAAAAAACATGATGATTTTGTCGACAGAATGATGGAGAAAGGATACACACGCAAACAGGTACGCCTGCTGTGTGAATGGTACCTGCGCGTAAGAAAATCCTCGTAACAGAAGATCGTTGGCAACGTCGTTTGGGGGAAATATGACGTATTTTATTGACCGTCGGCTGAATGGCAAGAATAAAAGCGCGGTGAACCGCCAGCGCTTTTTGCGCCGCTATAAGTCGCAAATCAAACAGTCGATTGCCGAGGCCATCAACAAGCGTTCGGTTACCGACGTGGATAGCGGGGAATCCGTTTCGATCCCCAATTCCGATATCAACGAGCCCATGTTTCATCAGGGTCGCGGTGGCTTGCGCCACCGTGTTCATCCCGGCAACGATCACTTTGTGCAGAATGACCGCATCGAACGACCGCAGGGGGGCGGTGGCGGCGGCAGTGGTCAGGGCGATGCCAGCAAGGATGGTGAAGGCGAAGATGAGTTTTCATTCCAGATTTCAAAGGACGAATATCTCGATCTGCTGTTTGAAGATCTGGCGCTGCCAAACCTGAGAAAAAACCAGCATAAACAGCTGAATGAATTTAAAACCCACCGCTCCGGTTACACGTCTAATGGCGTACCGGCCAATATCAGTGTGGTGCGCTCTTTGCAAAACTCGCTGGCCCGCCGCACGGCGATGACAGCGGGTAAAAAACGCGAGCTGCGTGAGCTGGAATCGACGCTGACCGAGGTCGAGCACAGCGAACCGGCACAATTACTGGAAGAAGAACGGCTGCGTAAAGAGATTGCTGAGCTGCGGGCAAAAATCGCCAAAACGCCGTTCATCGATACCTTTGATTTGCGCTACCGTAACTATGAACGTCGCCCCGAGCCTTCGAGCCAGGCGGTGATGTTCTGTCTGATGGATGTCTCCGGTTCGATGGATCAGGCAACCAAAGACATGGCCAAACGTTTCTATATCCTGCTCTATCTGTTCCTGAGCCGGACGTATAAGAACGTCGACGTGGTCTATATCCGTCACCATACACAGGCTAAAGAAGTGGATGAACAGGAGTTCTTCTACTCGCAGGAAACCGGCGGGACCATCGTTTCGAGTGCACTGAAACTGATGGATGAAGTCATTCAGGAACGCTACGACCCGGCGCAGTGGAATATTTACGCCGCGCAGGCCTCCGATGGCGATAACTGGGCTGACGACTCCCCGCTCTGCCATCAGCTTCTGGCACAGAAGATCCTGCCGATGGTGCGTTATTACAGCTATATCGAAATCACCCGCCGCGCCCACCAGACGCTGTGGCGTGAATACGAAGTGCTACAGGAGAAATTCGATAATTTCGCCATGCAGCATATTCGTGAACAGGAAGATATTTATCCGGTATTCAGGGAGCTGTTTCATAAACAGGTTCAGGATCATTAATTTTTAGCCTTTAAAAACAGCCGGTTAAGTTACTTTTACTGGCTGTTTCCCTTCACTTTTGAGTGCATATTCCCTTTCAATGAGATCAATAAATTACTCTTCGTTTTGGTGAAGATTTTCTTTCCATACGTCCAAACTATACCGTTTCATATGACGCAACAGCACAGTGAGTAAAATAATTTATTGATTAAAAAAGTAAATATCACCATTTATGAACGTATTTATTGGCAAATCATTTCAAAAGTGATGAGCATGCGAAAATAAAGTTACTAAGGACTTCTCTCCGGCATGCCTGCAGATAACCCATTGTTCGAATCGTTCAATGGCAGTCTGAGGAATGCCTGAATATCCACTCGTTCCTGTCGATCGAGAATGCGCAAGAAAAGCTCGATCGCTGGCGGAAGGAACATAACCATGATGGGCCACATTCCTCGTTAAATAACCAGACTCCGGCAGAATTTATCCGAAGCCTGCAAACAGGCCCGGATCTTTGATTTATCCTGGCACAGATATTGGGAAGGGATCAGAAACCGGAAATCTCAAAAAGTGCGTGGAAGTAAAACAGGTGTGCTTACAAGGGAGGAGAAAAAAGGACTACAAAAATGATATAGCTTGAGTGCAAGAAGGTTACAGAATGGGTGCAAAAACACCGGCGCAAGGCCGGTGTCGATAGTGCCTGACCAATGTAGGTATTTTGAAGAGACTACATCTGTCGAATATCAGATAAAAATTCATGAAACTCTTTTTCTGTCATCTCAAACTCTGGCCCTTCGACCATTGCAATTAGTGACAGCAACGCAAAATCTAACTTTTTCGTGAGTGAAAAACTTGGATCTTGATAAATATCAAGTGCCTCTTTTGATATTTTAAAAATATCAAACCCATCCGCAACTATTCTTTCAAGCCTATCAGCCACTACGTCTTCCATGCTCATTGCTGCCCCCAATTCTTTAATTCTGCTCCGGTCGGAGGGTAGTGCTGAGCATCAACCGATTGGCCATTAATACTTTTCGGGTGGACACGGATTACCTCCCCTGAATGATCATAGCTTTCCATCCACTGCCTCGTACTGCCCGTTTTAGGATCAAACTCTGTAACAAAAGAAGCCCCCCGAGTAGGGCCTTCCGTTCTGGCTGTGTAGTGATGTTATGGACGCCCCTCCCTGAAGTAGCCAGTGCCATACTCTATTGACTGCAATTAATTCAGGAGTGATATCACATGAACACAATCAGAGTTGTTGGTATCGACATTGCCAAATCTGTTTTTCAGGTATGCGTCTGGATGGTTGATGGTTCAATTGCATATAACAAGAAGAT
>NZ_JBFUHK010000102.1:0-7000 GCF_056402435.1 Rahnella sp. P4_A8
GCGTAATGCCGGTCACTTAAGGAAATGAGGCCCGTGAATTTGGGCCTTCGATGAAGAAAAATAGCGCTATAAGCCTGATTCCTTCATTATCCTTTGAAGCACAAAAATGAATTTGTATTCATAAAAATGCTTAAGTGACCGGCATTACGCTTCGGCGTGCCTTTTCAATAGTKAAAACGGGATCAGAGATCAGACTCTTTTGGTTCCCATTTACAGAAATCTTCATTGGCGACCAGCAACAGTTCGTTGCCTTGCGGAGCCGTCAGCCAGGCTAAGCCCAGATTATCATTACTTCGGCTGGCCCGTTTCGCCAGCCAGACCTGTGAACGGACAGTCAGTGCCGGCGTCACCTGCTCACCTGCGCAGGTCGTTATTAACCCTTTGCGCCAGCGTGCCTGGACCAGCCTGACATTCCCTGCCCGCAGCGCATTGCTCAGATCGAGGATTTTTGACGCTTCATATTTATAGCGTTCGATTTCGTCTGACGATAACTTCTCGCGGCGCTCAGGGAGTTGTCGCTGCATAAAGCTAACGTTGCCACCCTCGTCAAAACGCAGCATGACACCCAAATCAGTTTTAGTCGCATGGGTTTCTTTAATCAGGTGCAATTGCCCCTGCTGGAATTCGTATCGGGTAATAATTGTATCGCCGCCGTAATAGGGGCTATAGACGTTGAGAATGGTTTGAGGCTCGTGCTGTGCGCTGTCTTCGCGCCAGAGCCGGTTGATACCTTGATCAGCGACATAGCCGCTGGCAAAGAATAACTCAGGGCCTTTTTTAGAACTGCAACCCACCAGACCGAGCACCAGTAAACCTGCTACCAGTCCGGGGGGGATAAACTGAAGGGCCTTAAAGGCCCCCCCGCTTATTCTTTTCACTGCAAGCAATTACTTAACAGCGTCTTTCAGAGCTTTACCAGAAACGAACGCAGGCACGTTTGCAGCTGCGATTTTGATTTCTTTACCAGTCTGTGGGTTACGACCAGTACGCTCGTTACGATGATTTACCTTGAAAGTCCCGAAACCAACTAATTGTACAGCATCACCTTCTTTCAGAGACTCGGTAATAGCAGACAGGGTAGATTCAAGAGCAACTTTGGCCTGTGCTTTGGAAAGATCAGCTTTGTCCGCAATTACATCAATCAGTTGAGTCTTGTTCATAAGTTATCCTTTACAGTGTGTTTATCGTTTGCAAAGCATCAAGTGCGACGGATATGCCGATTGACAGCACCCTCCTGCATACACGCACCGATAGCCACTTTTTTTACGCCCCCCAAATGTAGACCAGACAGGGTGCGGATGTGAAGCCTTAAGGCACGACAAATCAGGCGTTAAATCACGTTTTCTTGCCTTATTGCGCTAAATTTATGCCAATGTTACTGACAGCAGCTTCACGCAGGTCAGAACGTAACCCTTTTATTAATTCCAGGTCACGCTCCTCACAGTCAGCCAACAGGCGAAAAATCTCCCATTGGATGTCCCATTCTTCTTCAACGGCAGGAATGACTTTGAGTTCTTCATCGGTCATTTCTTTCCCGGCCTGAGTCATTTCCAGCATCGCGACAGTACGAATTGACGTCTCACTGACGGCAACCGCGTGAGACAGCGTTTCGCCACTCAGACGCGAATGAATCAGTTCGCCTAATGCAATACACGCATCAATGGCCGGATAAACCCCATAGATGTCGTAATCATCAGAAGAAGGCACCGCTTCCTCCAGTTTTTCGAGCTGTGAGTCAAAATTGACCTTGGCGTCTTTTACCACCAGCGTTTCCCAAATTAAATCCAGGATGCGGCGGTAAAGCTGTGGTTCGCCAAACCCGGTTTCCAGGCAAAATGCCTGATAGTTCGGATACATGCGTTCACACAAGCTCGCCATAAACGTCACGTGTTGCCAGCTTTCCAGCTTTTCGAGACGTAAATGAATTGGATTACGTAACATGAGTTGATCTCGTTAACTTTTCTGCGCGGGAGTTTACCTGAAATAAATCAATATCCCTATTCCTTGATTCCTAAAGATCATCACTCAACCGTTGCCAGCGTTGAAACGCCGCCCGGTTTGATGCCACAGCATCCGCCCAACGGGTAGGCTCCGGCAGACGATATTGCCTTATGCACTGTTCGACCCAATAAAACGATGAATCCATGCTGATACGATTACCGGGTGAGATGAATAATGGATTACAGCGTAGCTTGCTGCGCCACACCCAGCCAATCTGTTCATCCCCTTCGTACAGCGCCTGGCGGCTGTGTAGTTCATCGCCTAATGGCAGGAACTGACCGCATAGACGACTTTTCGCCACACCAATCGTCGGCACGTCGATCATCAGACCAAAGTGACTGGCAACGCCGAGACGGCGCGGATGCGCGATCCCTTGCCCGTCGACAAAAACCAAATCAGGCTGCAATGAGAGTTGCTGCCAGGCTTGCAGCAGTGCGGGAAGTTCGCGGAAGGAAAGGAAACCGGGAATGTATGGCATAACAGTGGGAATGCGGGCAATCTGATATTCCACAAGTTCCAGCGTTGGGTAGCGTAAAACAGCCACCGCCGCACGTGTCACCTCACCGCCCTGTTCGAAACCGACATCCACTCCCGCGATCAACGCGGGAGTGGTAAATCCTGGCGGATCCTGCAGTTCGATCTGATCTGCGAGGATCCGTTGTTCTTCACGTAAAGCACGGGTATCGATCATACCGGGATTTCACTCGTGATATTGCCGGGACAGGCTATGCACCGCTTCCACAAAGGCACCCGCATTTTCCGGCGGGACATCCTGATGAATGCCGTGGCCCAGATTGAACACATGACCATTGCCTTTGCCGAAACCGGCCAGAATGGTCTCCACTTCCTGTTCTATACGCACTGGCGAGGCATACAACATTGAAGGATCCATGTTGCCCTGAATCGCGACTTTGTCACCCACACGACGGCGTGCATCGGCAATATCGGTGGTCCAGTCCAGACCCAGCGCATCGCACCCCGTTGCGGCCATCGCTTCCAGCCACTGACCACCGCCTTTGGTAAACAGAGTCACCGGCACACGACGTCCTTCGTTTTCACGGATCAGACCATCAACAATTTTGTGCATATAGTTCAGGGAGAATTCGCGGTAATCGCGAGGAGTCAACACGCCGCCCCAGGTGTCAAAAATCATCACAGACTGGGCGCCAGCTTTGATCTGTGCATTAAGGTAAAGAATGACGCTGTCTGCCACTTTATCGAGTAACAGATGCATAGTCGCCGGATCGGCGTACATCATCTTTTTGATTTTGGTGAAGGCTTTACTGCTGCCCCCTTCTACCATATACGTCGCCAGCGTCCACGGGCTGCCGGAGAAACCGATAAGCGGCACTTCACCTTGCAGGTTTTTACGGATGGTACGCACGGCATTCATGACATACCCGAGTTCCATTTCAGGATCCGGAACCGGCAGTTTTTCGACATCGGCACGATTCGTCAGTGGTGAAGAAAAACGCGGGCCTTCACCGGCTTCAAAATAGAGCCCCAGCCCCATCGCATCAGGAATGGTCAGGATGTCAGAGAACAGGATCGCCGCATCCAGCGGATAGCGACGAAGCGGCTGCAAAGTCACTTCACAGGCCAGCTCGGCATTCTTGCACAGCGACATAAAATCACCGGCTTCAGCGCGGGTTGCTTTGTACTCCGGCAAATAACGACCAGCCTGACGCATCATCCAGACCGGTGTAATGTCCACTGGCTGACGTAACAAAGCACGCAGGTAACGGTCGTTTTTCAACTCATTCATTCTTGCTCTTTCCTTCAGTATTCGGGCCGCCCGACAATCATCTGACAGCATTCTATCACGTAAAATCGCCTCTACTCTTCGTGTTCGGCACGACAAAGGGCAACGGTGTCTTCAATCAGGCGGCGCGCAATCGTCCCGGGCGGTGGCAACTGCGGCAATGCATCAAAGCGATACCAATTCGCGTTAAGCAACTCTTTCGGGTCATGCTGTATGTCGCCACTGTCGTAATCCGCCATAAATGCCATCATCAGCGAATTGGGGAACGGCCAGGGCTGGGAACTGATGTAACGGACATTTTTCACCCGGATGTTACTTTCTTCCATCACTTCACGTGCCACAGTTTCTTCCAGCGTTTCTCCGACTTCCACGAAACCCGCCAGAACCGTGTGAATACCATTACGATGGCGGACATGCTGCGCAAGCAAAATCTCATCCCCCTTACGGATAGCCACAATGATGCAGGGCGCAATCTGCGGATAATAGCGTTCGCGACAGTGCCCGCAGAGTGCAGCCCACTCGGTTTTGCTGACGTGCATTTCATGTCCGCAGTAACCACAAAACTTGTGAGAACGGTAAAATTCTGACAACTGCACACCACGCCCGACCAACTGGAATAATCCGCGATCCTGATCCAGCAACTGACGGGCGGAAACCATATGGTTTGGCATCGTCTGACGAACCAGCCAGACAGGTTCGCCCTGCCATTCGCCGATCTGCCGCGCTGTTTTACCGGTCAGAGAAAATTGTGCGGCGCTGCCAAACGGCAGTTCACCCTCAGGCAGCCATAGCTTGCCTTCCTGGCTGATGATCCACCAACCGTTGTGTTGCTCAGTAATCTGTAATTCCATAATTGTTGTTGCATAACCTCGTCGGGACTGACAATCTGAGTAAGATATTTACATATTAGTAACTTTTGGTTACTTTTTTTGTCGCTCACGGAGTCAACCATGCTAAATCGTCTGGAAAGACTGACCCAACGCGTTGGTGGCAGTAATGAGTTAGTGGATCAATGGCTGCACGCACGCAAAGAACTGCTGGTTTCGTACTGCACTTTTGTCGGTCTGAAACCCAATAAAGAAAAACATACACCTTTGAATGAAAAGGCGCTGGACAGTTTTTGCCATCATCTGGTCGACTATCTTTCTGCCGGGCATTTTCATCTCTATCCACGCATCATTGAAGAAGTCGATGGCGCAGGCAGCCCGAAAAAAGTACAGGCGGCAAAAATCTACCCTGCTCTGGAGCTGAATACTGAAGCTATCATGGCTTTCCATGACAGTTACACAGAAACTGATATTGACGATGATAATGCTTTCGCGTTTCACTATGCATTATCGGATATCGGTGAGGCATTAGATGCCCGTTTTCAACTGGAAGATCAATTAATTATCATGGCTTTTGAGCCAGCCCCGGAGAGTGTGCCACCTTCGGAAAATGAACCTGATCTCGCCAGACCGGCTTAACACGTTGCCACAATAAAACCCTGCTCAGGGTTATGGTTTTACTTGTAGTTTAAAAAAACGCCTCCTATATTGAGGCTTCTTGTCGGAGTGCCTAGCGCATAATTTTCTGTTGAGAATTACGCCAGGCTGAGACCGTTAATTCGGGATCCGCGGAACCTGATCGGGTTAGTACCCGCGAAGGGAACAAGAGTAATGTTATGCGTTCAGCGCAATCAGGCATCTGCCTGCATAAGGCCGCCCGTGCTGCACCGCCCATTTTTACTCCTGCCGTAAACCTCCTGACAAGCAATTTTCCATCACGTTTTTTTGCGAGGAATTTGCTATGTCGAGTACCCAAAAACCCGTTATTTCTGAAAAGAAACCGTCAAATCGCCGTGAACAACGCGCGCAGGCACAATCGTTTATCGACAGCTTGCAGGGCGAAGCTTTCCCCAACTCCCGGCGTATTTATCTTGAAGCTGACCGCGAAGATATCCGCGTGCCGATGCGTGAAATCCAGCTCAGCCCGACGCTGGTCGGCGGCGGCAAAGACAATCCGCAGTTCGAAGAAAACGAAGCAATTCCTGTTTACGACACCGCCGGACCTTACGGTGATCCGGCGGCAGTTATCGACGTGCATACCGGTCTGGGAAAATTACGCGCCCGCTGGATAAACGAGCGTGCGGACACGCAGGAACTTTCACAGGTCAGTTCCGGTTTTACTCAGCAGCGGCTGGCGGATGACGGGCTGGACCACCTCCGCTTCGAACACCTGCCGCGCCCGCGCAAAGCCATTGCGGGTAAAAATGTCACGCAACTGCATTACGCCCGCAAAGGCATCATCACACCTGAGATGGAATTTATCGCCATTCGCGAAAATATGGGGCGTGAACGGATCCGCGGCGAGGTTCTGCGCCAGCAACATCCCGGCGAAAGCTTTGGCGCGCATCTGCCCGCCAGTATCACTGCAGAGTTTGTGCGACAGGAAGTGGCTGCCGGGCGCGCGATTATTCCCGCCAACATTAACCACCCTGAATCAGAGCCGATGATCATCGGGCGTAATTTCCTGGTGAAAGTGAACGCTAATATCGGCAACTCGGCGGTGACATCTTCCATCGAAGAAGAAGTGGAGAAACTGGTGTGGTCGACACGCTGGGGCGCGGACACCGTAATGGATCTCTCCACCGGACGTTATATACATGAAACCCGTGAATGGATCCTGCGTAACAGTCCGGTACCGATCGGCACCGTGCCGATTTATCAGGCCCTGGAAAAAGTGAACGGTGTGGCCGAAGATCTGAACTGGGAAATATTCCGCGATACATTGCTTGAACAGGCCGAGCAAGGCGTCGATTACTTCACCATTCACGCCGGTGTGTTGCTGCGTTATGTGCCGATGACCGCCAAACGCCTGACCGGGATCGTGTCGCGCGGTGGTTCGATCATGGCGAAATGGTGTCTGTCACATCATCGCGAAAGCTTCCTGTTTGAGCATTTCCGCGAGATCTGTGAAATCTGCGCCGACTATGATGTCTCGCTTTCATTGGGCGACGGCCTGCGTCCGGGTTCGATTCAGGATGCCAATGACGAAGCGCAATTCGCCGAATTACGCACACTGGGCGAACTGACCAAAATTGCCTGGGAATACGATGTTCAGGTGATGATCGAAGGTCCGGGACATGTGCCGATGCAGATGATCCGCCGCAACATGACCGAAGAACTCGAGCAGTGTCACGAAGCCCCGTTCTATACCCTCGGTCCGCTGACTACCGATATCGCGCCGGGTTACGAT
>NZ_JBFUHK010000103.1:0-6917 GCF_056402435.1 Rahnella sp. P4_A8
TATAATTATTATTATTTATAATAAACATTTATTTCCGGTTTTGATTGGCCAGCTTTAATAACATATTGTTTTTTAGGCACTCCGCTAATTTTTTTACTGTCATGCCCGTTGATACTTTTTCGTCGGATTGCCTCCCGCGCTGTTATGAAATATCCCATTATATTTCAACTGGATAATGCGAGGTACTGGTATTGTTTAGTCTGTACATTTAATGTGGTGTATGTTCTAAAGTTATTTAATTACTAGTATTTTTGTTTGCGAATATATAGGTTTTTGCATGTAATTCAAGGTTAAAACATTGTTCGTTAACTTTACTAAAATATTAATTAAGGAGATCGGCTGTATTGTTATCCCTGTGATGCACTATTATCTGCCCCAGAAGTAAGGGCGCGTAATTATTTTACAGAACTTACTGCTTTATTAAATCGGACAGTACTGTCTATGAAATGTAAACTCAAAAAGCAAAGGGATATGTTGATGAAAATGAATACCTATTTTAAAGTGGGTCTGTTAGCTGCAGGCCTGGCTGCTGCAAGTGTTCATGCGGCAGATGAGTCTGGTAGCCTGAAATTCAAAGGTGAAATTATTGCCGGTGCATGTACGGTTGATGGTGAACTTGCACCGATCGCATTTGGTGATGTTTCAGGCAGTGCAATTGTTGATGGCTCCGTTGCAAAACAAGACATCACGATTAACCTGACCGGTTGCCCGGCCGTAGCGAATGTGAAGTTGACCACCAACGGTGATAAAGACGTCACCAACAATAAATTACTGAAATTATCTGATTCTTCTTTAGCAACGGGCTTTGGTATTGGTCTGTATAACGAAGATGGCAGCGAATTGGCAGTTCAGACAGAATCGAACCCAGTGGCTGTAAATCCAGAACTGGGTACCGCAGTAATTAACCTGAAAGCAGCTCCGGTTAAAGTGGGCGAATCTGTAACTGGTGGCGCATTTGATGCAACGACCAGTTTCACTCTGTCTTACAATTAATAAAATAAGTGAATTTTTAATTCGCTGATATTTGAATATATAAAGGATTATCTCATGAAAATGAAAATGGTTTCAGCAGCTGTATTTGTATTTGCTGCACTGAGTTCTCAGGCTGCATTCGCTATTGATGGTACACTTAATTTTACCGGTACCGTTAAATCTACTGCTTGTTCTCTGGAGTCAAAAGATTTGACTGTAACTATTGAGAAAGTAGCAGCATCTACCCTTAATGCATTAGCTGTTGGTGAAACTACTCCGGGTGCATCAGAGCCATTTAGTCTGGTATTGCGTGGTTGCCCTGCATCCGTGACGAGCGCAAACGTGAAGTTTAAAGGCAACTCAAGTACCTCTAACCAGTTTACTGATGCAACTCCTAGTGCTGTAGGTACTATCATCAAAGCAGCCGATGGTACTCTTCAGGTTCCAAATACTGATATGCCGGCTGCCCTGGTTGAAGGGGATAACACCCTTAACTATGTTGCTGCTCTGACTCGTACCAAGACTAGTAATGTTGGCACCGGCTCCTGGACTCTTAATCTTCCGTTCGAAATTACTTATCAATAATTTTGAATCTTAATAAATATACGGAATAAGGTGACTTATTCCGTTTTTTTTCGAGGTATTGTATGAAACGTGCAGCCATTTTTATATGTGGCCTGTTAGGGTTATGTTTTATTTTTCAGGCTACCGCTGGTGTAACAGTGGGTGCTACGCGAGTTGTTTTCTCCAGTGATATGAAAGAAACATCGCTTTCTGTTAATAATACAGGCATCGACTCAGCTTTTTTGGTCCGCTCCTGGGTCAGCAATTTTGAGGATGAAAGTAAAGCAAGCATACCCTTTATCGCTACCCCGCCACTTTTCAGAATTGAAAAGAACCAAAATAGCATTATTCGTATTGCGCTGAAATCTGCCGCTGGTTTGCCACAAGATCGGGAATCAATTTACTGGATGAATGTTCTGGTGATACCACCATCACAAAAGAAAAGTGATGAAGGCGGTAGCTTACAGTTCTCAGTGAATAACCGATTGAAATTGATTTATCGTCCTGCCGCGTTAAACAATCAAGATTTAAAAGATATATATTCAAAGGTTAAATTCAGCCGCTCGGGCGAAGGTCTAACTGTGACTAACCCTACGCCATATTACGTCTCATTCGGTAAAATTACTGTAAACAACTCACCAGTAACTGAAAGTGTTATGGTTCCGCCTTTGGCAAGTACGAAAATAAAAAAAGCGCCTATGGGTAATGACGTCTCCTGGACGGTTATTGATGATTACGGCGGAATCTCAAAACTAAGTCATGCCAAAATTTAAATTTGAAAAATAAGATCGCTCAACACCATTTTTAATAAGGAAGAATAATGCAGGACGAAAAAGGATTTTCTGCAAGGAAAAAACAACACTCTTTTTTTTTCGGGACTGTTAATCATTGCGGAGTACAGCAGATATTCAAACTAAAAAGTCTGCCCTTATTAATTTTATTGGCATTTAATTATAATTCTTTTGCAGCAGAAGAATTTAGTGCGGAAATGCTCAAAGCTGTCGGCAACGGCGGTAACATGGATGGCGTCGATCTTAATTATTTTGCCAATGAAGGTGGGCAAGCACCTGGCACTTATTCTGTGGATGTCTTCCTGAATAATGAGTTAATTGAAAGACGCTCTGTTATCTTCGTTGATGTTCCTGATTCACCGGGGAAGATTTTCGGTAAAGTGACGCCTGCGCAACTCTATGAGTATGGTGTAAAAGACGACGTTTTCCCGGCATTAAAAACGCAATCTCCAGGTCAGACGCTGGAAAAACCGCTGGTAACCTATATACCAGACGCCACAGAAAAACTCGATCTGGCAGGGGGGAAGTATTACATTACTGTCCCTCAAATCGGCGTTCGGCCACATATCCGAAATGCTGTAGATCCCTCTCTTTGGGATGACGGTATCCCTGCGTTAATGGTGAACTATAACTATTCCGGCTCCGATACTGACGATGAGATCAGCGGTGACTCGCAATCTAACTATTTGAACCTGCGTAGCGGAATTAACCTTGGTGCATGGCGTTTACGTAATTATTCAACCTATGCTGATAATACCAATGATGATGGCGATAAAACGCAATCATGGGATTCAATTCAAACCTATTTGCAACGCGATGTGCGTTTCCTGCAGGGCGGGCAACTGACGCTCGGTGAATACTCCTCGCCGGGTGAAATTTTCGACAGTGTCCAGTTCACTGGTGCGCAATTATCTTCTGATGACAATATGCTGCCGGACCGTTTACGCCAGTATGCGCCGATAATTCGCGGTATCGCGCGCAGTAACGCTCAGGTGACTATCGAGCAGGATGGCTACACCATCTATCAAACGAACGTGGCACCGGGACCGTTTTCGATTACTGACCTCTATCCCTCCAGTAACGGTGGGGATATGAAAGTAACAATCAAAGAGGCCGATGGGTCGACAACGCAATACACTCAGGCCACCAGTTCAGTGCCAATCCTGCAACGTGAAGGGCGTCTGAAATACAGCGCCACGGCAGGTCGCTATCGTTCTGGCGTGGAAGATGTAGAAGAGCCTTATTTTGGCCAGTTGACCGCAATTTATGGTCTTTCGTCAAACATCACCGCCTATGGTGGCACACAGTTTGCCGATAATTATAAGGCCGCATCGGCGGGCCTGGGTATGGATATGGGCCGAATTGGTGCGTTGTCTTTAGACGTCACCCATGCAGTCAGTACCCTTGAGGGTATCGGTGATAAGACCGGGCAATCCTACCGCCTCATGTATGCGAAAAATATCGATCAAACCGATACCAACTTGCAACTTGCTGGTTATCGTTATTCCACCAAAGGATATTATTCCTTTGACGATGTGCAGAAATTTAGCGCAGAAACGGAAGACGGGCTGGACGAGTTTAATCGTACCCATAATGCTCGCAGTAAAATTCAGGCCAGCATTAATCAGAATATCGCCGACCTTGCTACGATTTATTTTAGCGCCAGTGAACAAGATTATTGGGGAGGCGATGGCAAAGAACTATCATTACAAACCGGATTAACCAGCTCATTTAAAGGTATGACTTACGGCCTGAATTATAGTTATACCAAAAACCCGGGTATTGATGAATCCGATCAGGTTCTGGCATTTAATATGTCTATTCCGTTCAGCGCATTCATGAATTCATCTCAGGCCTGGGCAAGTTATAATATGACTTCGCGTAAAGATGGTTCAACAACACAGCAAGCGGGTGTTAATGGAACATTACTTGAAAATAATAACCTTAGTTATAGCGTTCAACAAGGTTATGAAAATAAAGGCGGCGGTGCCTCAGGGTCTTCCTCATTAGATTATAAAGGTTCATCCGGTGAAGCGCTGGTGGGGTATAGCTATACCGATCAAAATAAACAAATGACCTATGGCCTGTCAGGTGGCGTATTAGTACATGAAAATGGTGTAACGCTTTCTCAATATATGGGCGACAGTGTGACGCTTGTTAAAGCACCTGGGGCATCTGATGTTTACATTGAAAACAGTACGGGTGTGAGTACCGACTGGCGTGGTTATGCTGTCGTACCTTACGCTCAGCCGTACAAGAAAAATGAAGTGAGGCTAAGAACCGAAAGTATGGGTTCGAAACTGGATATTGCAGAACCTTCATTAACCGTTATACCGACCAAGGGCGCAGTCGTATTGGCGAAATATAATGCCAAAGTAGGCGATCGTGCGTTAATTACGATGACTTACGCAGGTGCACCATTGCCGTTCGGTACTGTAGTTTCTGTCATGGACAGCGAAACAGACAATACAGGCATTGTTGGTGAGAACGGCGAGGTCTATCTGACCGGGCTGGCAGCACAAGGGCGCTTGTTGGCGAAATGGGGTAATGGCACAGAGAAGCAATGCTATGCCAGTTATCAACTCGCGAGCACCCCGGAAACTGCTGAAGATTTGATCAAGCAAGCCTCTGCACAATGCAAATAATTATGAGAAAGATAATGAACAGACAGAATATTCCTTTATTGAAATCGATATGTAATCTGGGGTTATTCATTGCCATTGCTTTGACCTGTTTTGCCGCAAGCGCGGGGTGTCAGAATGTGCAATCTGAAAATAGGTTCAGTACGAGTGTAGGCACTTTGCCAATAACTCGTGAAACACCCATAGGCAGTGTTTTCTATACCAATGCCAATCCGGCAGGGGGGAAGAAATTTGCCGATTCTTGCACTGGTACCTACTTCTATACTATTAAAACGCAAGCCACACGTACGCCTATGGGAAATAATATTTTCGGAAGCGGGACCGGTGAAGGTAGTGCCGAAGGAATCGGTTTCAGAGTTAAAATAGACGGAGAGGTGGTCAACAATGATTCAACCGTTGTCAGAACGAGCGCGGTTTCACCTCTCATGTCACCTCAGGTCAATATTGAATTTCTGAAAACCGGCACGGTTACGCCGGGTTGGATAATTGGCGTTTTGTTTAGCGTGTATTTACATGATGATAGTGGCAACCAATACAAAGTAGGGTCATACAATTTTTTTGCGACAATTAGTGAAATTGGCTGTGATTTTATCGATTCCTCATCCATCTCGGTTCCTATGCCGCCGGTGAGTAATCAGGACTTTGATGGTATCGGCAGTGAATCGAGTAAAACGGCTAATGCAAATATCCGTCTTACCTGCGGTGCCAATACTCCGGTCTATTTCCGCGTATTCAATAATGAAGGTCGCAATAATATCATTCCTGTTTCTTCAGATAGTGAAGCAAAAGGACTTGGGATCCGTCTGGCAATGAATGGTCAGGATCTGGATTTTAATACTTCTTATAATATTGTTAACACAACCCGGGAAATGGATGTCACTATTCCGTTGCAGGCACGTTATGTACAAACTGACGAGCAGATCACGGGGGGCGAACTGAAAGCCACTGCAGCATTTGTTATCCAGTATAATTAATTGCGGTAAACAACGAAGCCCCTGGTGAAAACTGGGGGCTTCGTTGTTTCTTTTTCAATGTGAAGATTCGTACACACCACCACCCGCCCCAAATGGCAGATGAGTAAATCACACTCGTCCCGATAACACGCCTTATTTTTCCATTTATCGGGATGGACAGGAGACGAGTCGTATTGGCGAAAACGACAATGCTTAAAATGAGGTTCAATTCGTGTTATTTGCTGAATATATTTTTCAGAAAAGTTAATTATGGTTATATCTTTTTGAATCATAGAAAATTTATAAGAAAAAAATATACTTTATAAAAAAAGTGGATTTTACTTTAACTTTGTTAAAGGTATAGTTAAGTAAGGTTTAACTAAAACTGTCTTGCAGCCTGCTATTTACTTTATATACCGTGGTGTTAATGAAAGGCATTATTTGTTTTTTTAGACAAAAACCTTATTTTTACAGAGTGATACATGAAATTTAATTGCTGGTAAGGAGACCAAAATTGAGTATCTTGACTATGATTGATGTTGAGAATACGAACTCTCGTATTTCACCAGAGGTCAGGGGACTGGACAGGATGAAAGAGAACACACTCACCGATCGTTTTAAAATGGTGAAAAATTTTGATCTCAATTTATTGACTACGTTTGAGGCTGTTTTTATTCATCGTAGCGGAACCAAAGCCGCAGATGCCCTTGGCATCACGCCTTCTGCTGTCAGTCAGGCACTGGGGCGCTTGCGTGTTCATTATAATGATGCATTGTTCATCAGGGATGGTAAGGCACTGGCACCGACCACCGTTGCGATCGGGATACACGAAGGCCTGGCGGAGGCTTACGACAATTTAGTGGCGAAATTGCAGAATATCTCGTTTGATTCTCTGCCGACCCGACTTGTTGTTCACTGCTCACCTTACATTTCAATGTTTACGATAAACGTGATGCGCAAGGTACTGGATGAAATTGCACCCGACTGTGAAATAG
>NZ_JBFUHK010000104.1:0-6894 GCF_056402435.1 Rahnella sp. P4_A8
TTGGCGTGTCATGCAGATAAATAGCATCAGAACTCGGCATATTAAATTTATACCGCCCCAGAGAGTTGCTTACGCCCGGCGCCTGACGGATGCGATAGGGGAAATGGTTGGGTGATATCATTGCCCAGTCGATCATTGAAGGATCGATGATTTCAGCATCGTTACTCCAGCCAGACAATACCTGATAGCCATGTTGCTGGAAGTAACCGGGATTGTTCATGGCTTTAGGCACGATATCTTCACGCACTAACGTTGTGGGCACATTCCACGGTGGATTGACCACCACATTATTCAACGCACTGCTCATTAACGGCGTTTTACGGCTTGGACGACCGACAATTACCCGTGACGACAACACTTCATTGCCATTGAGATAATAGGTGAGCTGATAGTTTGGAATGTTCACCATGATTCCGGTGTTCACATTGCCTGGAAGAATGCGCAGACGCTGAATATTCAGCGCCAGCAAGGTAGCACGCAATTGCGGAGAGGCATTCAGCCACTGACGGGTACGTCCGCCAATAATACCGTCCGCTTCCAGCCCCTGCCATTTTTGAAAACGCTTAACAGCTTCCACTAAATCCGGTGTGTACTGATTATCAGCGACAGCCACTGGCGCGGGTGTCGCTGGCACTTCTGTCGACTGAACCGTTGGCAGGACATCTTGTACTGATGTTGCGGAAGGGCTGACAGCCGGGGTCGATTGCTGGGCCTTATCAGCGGTTTCATCAACAGACAGATCGTCATTTGCCGCGCTTCCCGGCGTGTTCGGGGCGATAGTTTCATCTGTCGGTTTAGCCACCTTATTCTCTTCAGGCGAGGCGACCATCATACCGGTTCGGGTCAGGATCTCCCGCAAGGCCGGGACATCGTCACTGATCTGGTCCGGACGCAAACTGGCTGATCCTGTCATCACGGGCCATGGTCGATTGTCCGTCAGCATGATTTTCAATGCATCATGCATTTTGGTGTAATAAGGGTGCTGTGGTGCGAGAGTCGACAAATAGTGTGACGTATTGCCCTGACGCACAGCCAGTTGCCACTGATTAATCACAGTCAGCGACGGCGTCGTCATTTTGTACGGTGTGGCGCTGTATAACCACTTATCTCCATTGGCTTCCACGCTGCTCGTAAACTGCAAATAGCCCAGCATTGCATCTGACAACACCACATCACGGGCCATGCCGGTAACTTGCGGATCCGTCAGCCATTTCACCCATTGCGTGAACTGAGGCTGGATCCCCGATATGGCCAGCTCGGCGAGTTGCTGCTGGAATAACTGAACTGTTTCACGATCGTTCCACATGGGCTGCATATGATTTGCAGCATAAAGCGATGACAGAGATGACAGATACAACGGCCTGATGCCCCTTGGCAATAACTCTGCCTGCAACTGGCTCATGCTCTGTACGCTTGATAGCGTGGTTTTTCCTAATGGCAGCGCGGGCACGGTAGCCCATGCAGCAAACCACGGCGAGAGACCGCTCGCCAGCAGACAGCTGGCGACTAAAAACCTGAGAGACCTTTGATTCATTAACATCTTCCCTTGCCTCCCGATAAGGTGCTCAATCTCATCCCCAAAATTGAGCCAACAGCTCTTGGAATAAGTATATAAAGAGAATTCTTTTTTTGCGTAGGAACTCAATGAAATAGAGCCCGCGTGTAACGTAAAGACTCTAAGCCAGCTGTCAGTTTAAATAAAGTCTTCCGTTACGTGTTTATGTGCTGTTTTCAGGCATTCGTCTATAAATTACGCAGCACCTTAGTGTTGCCTTACAAGCTATTTAGTTCACCACAACTTTTTAAAGAAATATAAGTGAAATGGATGCAATTTCAATAAAAAGCCCCGGCGCTCAGGCCGGGGCTTTTAAAAATCAGACATCTTATTTATCTGAAAACACTCAGGAAACATCAGCTTCCGTATTGACCAGTGCCGGAAGTTCAGGCGCGAATCCACGCAAACCGACCACGTGTACATGTTCATTATTGCCGAACACTTTACGTACCAGTTTATAGGTCGTGCCTTTTTCAGGGCTGATGTTTTCCGGTGCCRCAATAATCAGCTGCATTTCCAGACGGTCGCAAAGCTCGAACAGCGTGGCGATAGATTTAGCATCCAGACGTGCGGCTTCATCAAGGAACAGCAGACGACAAGGCGAAATATCCTTCCCGCGCATACGGCTCGACTCGTCTTCCCAGCTCTGAACCACCATCACCAGAATCGACATACCGGTACCGATCGCTTCACCCGTTGACAGCGCCCCGCTTTCTGCGCGTAACCAGCCGTCAGAACCACGGTTCACTTCCACTTCCATTTCGAGATAGTTGCGGTAATCCAGCAGTTCTTCACCAATAGTTTGCGGTGTGCGCTGACCCATATCAATTTGCGGGTTCAGACGCTGATAGAGTTTCGCCAGCGCTTCCGAGAAGGTCAGACGGTTACTGCTGAAGAGATCCTGATGCTGTTCCTGCTGTTCAGACAGCACATCCAGCAGTCCCGCGTGCGCTTCGCGTACATTCACGTTCAAACGTACACTTTTCACCTGACCAAAGGCCACAGCCTGCAGGCCCTGGTTCAGCTGGCGGATACGGTTCTGTTCGCGCTGAATGGTTTTACGGATGATATTCGCCACACTTTTCGAACTGATAGCCAGTTGCTGCTCACGGGCTGTCAGTTCTTCGGTCAGACGGCCCAGTTCGATTTCCATCTGTTCAATCGCTTCAACCGGATCATCGGTACGAATAATATCCTGACGGATACGTTCGCGCAGATGCTGGTATACAGCAATGTAGAACTGGATTTTACGTTCAGGGCGTTTTGGATCTTCGGACAGACGCAGTACATCGCGCAGATGTTCGTTATCAGAGACCGCCAGACGCAGCGCGCCAAGGGATTTATCCGACATGGAACGCAGTTCGTCGCCATCCATATACGCCAGCTCACGACGGTGCAAACGACGTTCAACGCCATTGTCTTTCACCAGACGCATCACCGCACACCAGCCCGCTTTCGAGGTCACTACCTGTTCGCGGCTCTGATGATAATCACGCTCAAGTTTGCGCAATTTCTTCTGCAGGTTATCCATTTCTGCTTCGCAGAAGGTGATTTGTTTTTCGAGCTGATTACAGCGTGCCCGGTTGGTGCTGAGCGCGGTGTGCAGTTCGTCACGGCGGGTTTTAGCACGTGCTTCAGCATTTGCATCAGCCTGAACACCGATATCCTGCAATTCCTGGCTAAGTTCTTTGAGCATATCGCGTTTGGCATCGAACGAACTTTTCAGCGAGGCTAGAACCTGACTGTACTGCGTCAGTTGTGTCTGATGCTGACGCATTTGTTCACGGGCACGCGTACGTTCCGCTTCCGCATGTTCCAGACGCTGACGCAGTTTGTCATTCAGATCACTGTTTTCATTCAGCATGCCGGCGGAGTCGGTATAGCTGAAGTGAGCACGGCGCTGAACCACTTCCGTCAGAGCGAATGCCTGTTGCTTCGCCAGACGCTGTGCATGCTGCGCCTGTGCGTAATCTTCTTTCAGTTGCTCATGCTGTTCCGGGTCGCTTTGCAGCACCGATACCAGCGGTTCCAGCTTGCTCAGTGACACACCGTGTTGCTGAATGAAACGGGCGGAATCCTGTGCCTCTTCCATTTCTTCGCGGATTTCTTCAACGCGATCAATCAGCGTTTCATCACACAGCAAGCCGACACGTGGCTGCAATTTATTGAGCATGCCGATAGCGTCTTTCGCCTGCTCGTATTGCTGACGCTGTTGCTGATTCTGGCCTTCATGCGCATTGATAGCGCGTTCCAGTTCGCCACGACGCCCGCTCAGAGTGCGGATTTCAGCTTCCGGGTCGGCGTCAAACGCCACGGCTAAATGACTGCCGATGAAACGACTAAATGCCTGATGTGCACGCTGAATTTTCTGCACGTCAAACGACAATGTCGCGTAACGCTCTGACAGGTTTTCGCGTTCTTTATGCAAGGTTTCCAGACGGTTCTCACGCGCCGCACGGCCAAACAATGGCACCTGTGGGAAGTGAGAATAACGCCACTGGCGATCACCCGTTTTGACCAGTACCGCGCCCTGCATTTCTTCTACTTCAAAGACATTGTCATCAAATGACTGTGGATCCCCTTCGATAAGATAGAGGTCTTCCGGGCAATCATCCAACCCATCCAGCTGATCGCGGATCAGGGATAAATCAGGCACCACAATCGCGTGGCGGGACGGACCATACAATGCAGAGAAGTAAGGCGCATCGTCGATGGTGACGTCATCATAAATTTCCGACAACAACACGCCACCGAAGCGTTCTGCAAGCGCGATCATGCGGGAATCTTCCGCACCACTTGGCTGGCTGAGGCGGGTTATCTGCCCTTCAATACGACGCTTGCGGGCAGCCACTTCGTCACGCTCAACCGTCGTTTCGCGTTCCGTTTCCAGCAACTGCTGCATGTATTCGGTCACCTGCTGGCTGCTTTCCAGCGGTTCCTTACTTTGCTCGCTTAACTGGCTAAGTGCTTCCTGCGCGGCCAGCCAGACGGGTGCACGGGCGGTCAGTTCGCGAATGCGAGACTGAACACGTTCAAGTTCCTGACGCATTTCCATGCGACGCTCACCTGCCTGCGACACAACACCCTGTAATTCTTCGATCTGTACTTCCAGCTCACGCTGCATTTCGTCCAGATCTTCGGGATGCACATCCTGACCCGTACGCTTGCAGAATTCCTGCAACTGACGTTCGGCATCCTGCTGTTCACGCAGGCGGCCTTCAAGTTCGGACAAGCGCATGCGCAGCGGTTCGACACGTTCGGCCTGATGCTGTTGTGAAGACCAGTCGCGCAGTAATTCACGCGCCGTTTGCCAGGCGTCACTGCGGCTCACTTCACCGGCGATTTTTACCACCAGCTGATAAGCCGTTTCAAACTGATTATGGGCGGCAGAAGCGACGCTCATCTTCTGTTCCAGCATCAGCAGGATTTCAGTCGCTTCCTGCTCTTTACTCTGGAAAGTTTCCAGCCATGCTTCACTGTTCTGAATGCTCAGATCGGGGATCTGGCACAAATCGCGCGCACGCTCAATGGCCTGCAACGCCTGCTGATACTGAATCGCACGGGTCTGCTGAACATCCAGCGCCTGCTGGTAATCGGCCAGCTGGCTTTTCAGCTCATCCACTTCCAGTTCAGCGGCTTCAGCGCGCGCTTCATGTTCAGCGTGCAGCTCGCTGGCTTCAGCCACCACTTCGTTCTGTTCTTCGAGACGATACGTCAGCTCTTCGAGATCACTTTCATAACGCTCGATTTTTTCCTGTTGACGCATTGCCGTCTGAACCAGACTCAGATGATCGCTGGCAGCCTGATAATCGGTTTCTAAATCGCTTTGCGCACCACTTTGCTCAGCCAGTTCACGTGCCATTTCGACATGACGGTATTGCTCGCCGGACAACTGTTTGCGGCTGGTGAACAAATCATTACGCAGTACCAGCGCACCATCGAGATGAATACGGCGTTCATTGGCGTGACGCATATAGTCTGCAGCCACGTAAGACGTCGCTTCAGAAATCAGGTGTTTAAACAGGTCGCGGTCAGACTGAGTAACGCGGATAGCTTCCAGCGTCATACGGTTTTCACGCAGCGCCGCTTCCATATCCTGGAAGGCTTTCCGCACACCACTGTTTTCCGGCAACAAATAGTCGCGCAGGGAACGGGTGATGGCACTGGAAATACCGCCATAAAGCGAGGCTTCAATCAGACGATAGAACTTGCTACGGTCGGATGCCGATCGCAAACGACGTGGAATAACACCCAGATCAAACATCAGGGCATGGTAATCGGTAATCGAGTTGAACTGCTTGAACTGCACGCCTTCCATCGCTTCCACGCGATCTTTCAGTTCCTGCAAAGACAGCACACGAGCCTGACGCTCGCCGACCGTTTCAGTCAACATTTCCGTCGGATTGACCGCAACCGGCAAGCCCTGAATCGTGAAAGGTTTAATGTCGACTTTACGGTCACGACCAGCGACCTGCTGCAGACGAACCCCCACGACAATACGCTGGTGACGGGAGTTCACCACATCCAGAACCGAGTAACAGACACCCGCGCGCAATTTACCGTGCAGGCCTTTATCACGCGAACCGGAAGTTGCGCCCGCTTCGGTGGTGTTACGGAAATGCAGCAACGTCAGATCGGGGATCAGCGCCGTAACGAAAGCCGCCATCGTGGTGGATTTACCGGCCCCGTTACCGCCGGAAAGCGTGGTGACCAGTGAGTCGAGGTCAAAAGTACGGGCAAAGAACCCGTTCCAGTTAACCAGCGTCAGTGAGCGAAATTTACCGCGTTCAATCATTCCTGTTCATCCTCTGCGCTCTCATGCCCTTGCTGCACTGCCAGCGATTCGCCGTCCTCACTTTCGTCATTCAGTGACAGCGCGCTGTCGACCGGCATTGCTTCACCGTCGCGGATCATCCGCAGTTGTGCTTCGCGCGCGTCATCGCCGCTGCGGACATCCGCACCAAACCGGAATACCGCTTCAGTGATACGGAATTTGCTGCTATCAACCCCCATGAAATACACCATGCCCAGCCGGCGTAGTCGGTTCAGGGACGTGCGGACTTTGTCCTGCAATTTCTGGCGATCCAAATCTGAGCCGGTTGAACGTTGGTTGACGTATTTAAGTAATTTGCTTTCATCCGCCAGGCTCAGTAATTCGTCATACAGTTCCTGCTGGGTAAAAATCCCCTCATGCGCCAGACGTTCCGGGCTGAGATACAGATAGCAAAGGATTTTACCCACCATCATATCCAGCTCAGAAAGTACGGAGCGCGGGATAAGCGTGGTGGAGCGCGGGCGCAGGTAGAAGAAACCTTCTGGTGCCCGGATTAACTCCACGT
>NZ_JBFUHK010000105.1:0-6743 GCF_056402435.1 Rahnella sp. P4_A8
GAACTGCAACGGGTGATCACCGCCCTGCAGCCTTTACCTGGCGCTACCGCATCCACTCTTAATGATAATCAAAATAGCCCCCGCAAGGAGCACATGTGAGCCAGAGTCCGTTATTGCAAAAAACACTGTTCATCGACCGCGACGGTACCCTGATTTCCGAGCCACCTGAAGATTTTCAGGTCGACCGTCTGGACAAACTGGCCCTCGAGCCGGGCGTCATTCCGGCACTCTTAGCGCTGCAAAATGCCGGTTTTAAACTGGTGATGATCACCAATCAGGACGGTCTGGGCACCGCCAGTTTCCCGCAGGAAACCTTCGACCCGCCGCACAACCTGATGATGCAGATCCTGACCTCACAGGGCATCGTTTTCGACGAGGTGCTGATTTGTCCGCACCTGCCAGCCGATCACTGCGATTGCCGTAAACCAAAAACCAAACTGGTGGCGGGTTATCTGGAAAGCGGCGTGCTGGACACGGCAAACAGTTATGTGATTGGCGACCGTGACACTGATATCCAGCTGGCGGCCAATATGGGTATCGCCGGGCTGCGTTATCAGCGCGATACGCTGAACTGGGCGACGATTGCAGAGCAACTGACTCAACGTGACCGCCATGCAAAAGTTAACCGCGTAACGCGGGAAACGGCCATTGATGTGGATGTCTGGCTGGATCGCGAAGGTGAAAGCAAAATCCGTACCGGTGTCGGTTTCTTCGACCATATGCTGGATCAGATCGCTACGCACGGCGGTTTTCGTATGAACATCGAAGTGAAAGGCGATTTATATATCGACGATCACCACACGGTGGAAGATACCGCACTGGCGCTGGGCGAAGCGCTGAACAAAGCGCTGGGCGATAAACGTGGCATTGGCCGTTTCGGATTCGTACTGCCAATGGATGAATGTCTGGCTCGCTGTGCACTGGATATCTCCGGGCGTCCGCACCTGGAATACAAAGCTGAATTTAACTATCAGCGCGTCGGCGACCTGAGCACGGAAATGGTCGAACACTTCTTCCGTTCACTGTCTTATGCGATGGCCTGTACCCTGCACTTGCGTACTAAAGGCAAGAACGATCACCACCGTGTTGAGAGCCTGTTCAAAGCCTTTGGCCGCACACTGCGCCAGGCAATTCGTGTGGATGGCAACACCCTGCCGAGCTCGAAAGGAGTGCTGTGATGAATGTCGTTATCCTTGATACCGGCTGTGCCAACCTCTCTTCCGTGAAATATGCAGTTCAGCGTCTGGGCTATGAGCCCACGGTGAGCCGTGAACCGGAGATTGTGTTGCAGGCTGACAAATTGTTTTTACCGGGCGTCGGCACGGCGCAGGCGGCGATGGAACAGCTCGAACAGCGTGAGCTTATTGACCTGATCAAAGCCTGCACCCAACCGGTGCTGGGCATTTGTCTGGGTATGCAACTGCTGGCTTCATCGAGCGAAGAAAATGGCGGTATCGATACACTGGGTATTATTGAGACGCCGGTGCAGCGCATGCCAGACCTTGGTTTGCCGCTGCCACATATGGGCTGGAATCAGGTCACCGCCAACGCCGACAGCCATTTATTCCGCGGCATTGATGAAAATGCTTACTTCTATTTCGTCCACGGATTTGCCATGCCGGTATGCGAAAACACAGTCGCTCAGACACTTTACGGCGAGCCCTTCAGCGCCGCCGTACAAAAAGACAACTTCTTCGGCGTGCAGTTTCATCCCGAACGTTCCGGTGCCGCGGGCGCACAGTTGCTGAAAAACTTTCTGGAGATGTAAACAGCATGATTATTCCCGCTTTGGATTTGATCGAAGGCAGCGTGGTGCGTTTGCATCAGGGTGATTACGGTCAGCAACGTGACTACGGCAATGATCCGTTACCGCGTTTGCAGGATTATCAGCAGCAAGGTGCGCAGGTTCTGCACCTTGTCGATTTAACCGGCGCGAAAGATCCGGCTGCACGCCAGATCCCTTTGCTGACGAAATTACTGGCCGGTGTTTCCGTGCCGGTGCAGGTCGGTGGCGGCATCCGTAATGAGCAGGACGTTGAAGCACTGCTTAACGCTGGCGCAACCCGCGTGGTGGTCGGTTCGACTGCAGTGAAAGATCCGGCGACCGTGCAGGGCTGGTTCAGCCGTTTCGGCGCGGATGCGCTGGTGCTGGCACTGGATGTACGCATCGATGCCGAAGGTACCAAAAAGGTGGCCATCAGCGGCTGGCAGGAAAACTCCAATGCCACGCTGGAACAGGTCGTCGAGCAATATCTGCCGTTCGGCCTGAAACATGTGCTGTGCACCGATATTTCCCGTGACGGCACGCTGGCCGGTTCCAACGTCGAACTTTATCGTGAAGTGACAGCGCGTTATCCGCAGGTGGCGTTTCAGGCTTCAGGCGGTATCGGCTCACTGGATGATATCGCTGCATTGCGTGACAGCGGTGTGGAAGGCGTGATTGTCGGGCGCGCATTGCTCGACGGTAAATTTAATGTGACGGAGGCAATTTCATGCTGGCAAAACGGATAATCCCCTGCCTCGACGTTAAAGACGGTCAGGTCGTCAAAGGCATACAGTTCCGCAATCACGAAATCATCGGCGATATCGTACCGCTGGCGCAGCGCTATGCGAAGGAAGGCGCGGACGAACTGGTATTCTACGACATCACCGCCTCAAGCGACGGCCGCGTAGTGGATAAAAGCTGGGTATCGCGCGTGGCTGAAGTTATTGATATCCCTTTCTGCGTGGCGGGTGGCATTAAGAGCCTTGAAGATGCCAGCCAGATTTTGCAGTTTGGTGCAGATAAGATTTCTATTAATTCCCCTGCCCTGGCGGATCCGACACTGATCACCCGCCTTGCCGACAGGTATGGTGTACAGTGTATCGTCGTGGGTATCGATACGTGGCACGATACAGAGACGGGAACTTATCAGGTTCATCAGTTTACCGGTGATGAAGCGCGTACTAAGATCACCACCTGGCAGACTATCGACTGGGTGAAGGAAGTGCAGGAACGCGGCGCAGGTGAAATTGTGCTGAATATGATGAATCAGGACGGCGTGCGTAACGGATATGACCTTGAGCAACTGAAGATGATCCGCGAAGTGTGTCATGTTCCGCTGATCGCTTCGGGCGGCGCGGGGACCATGTCACACTTCCTTGACGCCTTCCGCGAAGCACAGGTCGACGGCGCACTGGCCGCCTCCGTGTTCCACAAACAAATTATTAATATTGGCGAGCTGAAAAGCTACCTGGCCGAAAATGGCGTGGAGATCCGCTTGTGAGTAATCAGGATGTAAAAACCGGTCTGCTGACCGATGAACAGATTAGCCAGCTCGACTGGGAAAAAGTGGATAACCTGATGCCAGCCATCATCCAGCACGCGGTGTCGGGTGAAGTGCTGATGCTCGGATATATGAATCAGGAAGCACTGGGCGTTACGCAGTCTTCCGGCAAGGTAACGTTTTATTCACGCACCAAAGAGCGTCTGTGGACCAAAGGCGAAACGTCAGAAAACTACCTGAACGTCGTCAGCATCACCCCGGATTGCGATAACGACACGCTGCTGGTGTTGGTCAATCCGCTTGGTCCGACCTGCCATAAAGGCAATAACAGCTGCTTCCACCCTGCCGAAACCGACTGGGCGTTTCTGTATCAGCTCGAAGAACTGCTCGCCTCGCGCAAAACCGCCGATCCGGAAAGCTCGTATACCGCCAAACTTTACGCCAGCGGTACCAAACGCATCGCACAAAAAGTCGGTGAAGAAGGCGTTGAAACTGCGCTGGCCGCCACCGTCAACGACCGCTTTGAACTGAAAAACGAAGCCTCAGATCTCATTTATCACCTGCTGGTATTGCTGCAGGATCAGGATCTGAACCTGAGTGCGGTCATTGAGAATCTGCGTCAGCGTCATAAGAAATAACGTCGACATTCAAAAGTAAAAGTTCAGACGTGAAAAAGCCGCCTTTGCTGATGCATTGGCGGCTTTTTTGTCTCGACGTGACAACACCGGCACGCTTAACACGTGCCGGTCAGGCAATTAATCCAACCATTCGGTATGGAATACGCCATCTTTGTCGGTACGTTTGTAAGTATGCGCACCGAAGTAGTCACGCTGTGCCTGGATCAGGTTGGCGGGCAGAACCGCAGAACGGTAGCTGTCGTAGTAGTTGATCGCAGCAGAGAAGGTTGGCGTCGGGATACCGTTCTGAACGGCATAAGACACGACATCACGCAGCGCTTGCTGATATTCATCAGCAATGTTTTTGAAGTACGGAGCCAGCAGCAGGTTAGCAATAGAGGCATTTTCAGCATACGCATCGGTAATTTTCTGCAGGAACTGTGCACGGATGATACAACCCGCACGGAAAATCTTCGCGATTTCACCGTAGTTCAGATCCCAGTTGTTCTCATCTGATGCGGCTTTCAGCTGTGAGAAGCCTTGCGCGTAAGAAACGAGTTTGCCCAGATACAGAGCACGACGCACTTTCTCGATGAACTCCGCTTTGTCGCCAGAGAAAGGTTTCACCGCCGGGCCGGACAGTACTTTAGAAGCCGCAACACGCTGGTCTTTCAGGGAGGACAAGTAACGGGCAAACACAGACTCGGTGATCAGCGTCAGTGGTTCGCCCAGATCCAGTGAGCTCTGGCTGGTCCATTTACCGGTGCCTTTGTTCGCTGCTTCATCCAGGATCACATCGACCAGGTATTTACCTTCTTCGTCTTTCTTAGTGAAGATGTCTTTGGTGATGTCGATCAGGTAGCTGCTCAGCTCGCCTTTGTTCCAGTCAGCAAAGGTGGTCGCCAGCTCTTCGTTGCTCAGGTTCAGGGACTGCTTCAGCAGAGAATACGCTTCTGCGATCAGCTGCATGTCGCCGTATTCGATACCGTTGTGAACCATTTTGACGTAGTGACCGGCACCATCTGCACCGATGTAAGCCACACAAGCGTCGCCATCTTCAGCGCGGGCTGCGATTTTTTCAAGAATAGGTGCTACCAGCGCGTAGGCTTCTTTCTGACCGCCAGGCATGATAGACGGGCCTTTCAGCGCGCCCTCTTCACCGCCGGAAACGCCGGTACCGATGAAGTTGAAACCTTGCTCGGACAGTTCGCGGTTACGGCGAATGGTGTCTTTGTAATAGGTGTTACCGCCATCGATCAGGATGTCGCCTTTATCCAGGTGCGGAGTCAGGGATGCGATGGTTTTATCAGTTGCTTCACCGGCTTTCACCATCAGCAAGATACGACGAGGTTTTTCCAGCGAGTCAACAAACTCTTCGACGGTGTAGTGCGGAACCAGATTTTTACCCGGATTTTCAGCGATGACTTCATCAGTCTTGTCGCCTGAACGGTTAAAAATGGAAACGGAATAACCACGGCTTTCAATGTTAAGCGCGAGGTTACGGCCCATGACCGCCATACCGACAACGCCGATCTGTTGTTTGGACATTAGCAACTCCTGTCTGAAATAGTTGATCGCCCAGTTTTTAGTCTAAACCCCTGTAAACAGTGAGTTTAACTGCACTGAGCCATACAAATGAACACAAGCATTGTACATGAGAATGGCGAAGGGTGAACCTATTGCAGCCATAACAATATTCTGATAGCACATGCCAGCAATCCCCTGCTTCGCCCTTCTCAGAGGCCAGCTTTACTTTACCGGTAACATGTGGGGAATGCAGGTAAAAAAGAGCTTTCAGAACAATATTGAAAAACTCAAGAGTTCCCCTCTTGGGGTTGGGGGTCCTCCGATAAAACTGATAAATCGGGCGATACGTAAAGTCTGTTTGCCAGCATCTTTTTCTCGCGATTAACACGCTCAAAGTCGATCAGAAAAAAAGGTCCGTGATTCTCAAAAAAAGACGTAAGCTCTAAGTGCTCTTCACCCAATTTTAAAAAGGACCAGTCAGTCACATACTTCAAACTATCGAATTTATTTTTATAATATTCTGACCAATAAAAAGATGTGCCTGACAATCCAACGCTTGAAACTATGAGTTGAAAATGGAATCGGGTAGAGAGAAAGTAATCTTTCGTTGAAAACTGTAAACCATGCTTCCAAATTGTCTCAAAAAAAACCATTTCTATCAGAGGGAATTTTTGTTTAAGTTTTTTAAAGAAATACCCATCAGAACCAGGCCTAAACTCATAAAAACGAATTAATGAGCCTGGAAACTTCTGAATAAAAGCATCTATTGCTGTCTCAACTTGCTCCATGAAAAGTCGTTCATTATCATCTCCTTCTGATAATTCATTATGAAGGCATAAGCGGAGCACAGGTTTTTCCCTTTCAATTAGACTAACAACGTCTGAGAATGGAAAACAAAAATAATCATCACCAATAAACGAAATTTTACCTGGAAGGAATTTTTCTAAAACTTGATAGCTGGCATAATCCCGCACATCAAAACAAAAGTAACTTTCTATGAATTTAGAGATGTGTGCAGCTTTTTCTTCAGACAAGGGTTGTAACCCAAGACCTGTAGCATATGTTAAGACATCATTTTTTTTACCGAAATATGAAACAAGCTCGATCAGACGTAAATTAGCGGCCCATAGCTCATTTATATACCCTCCCCCCATTAAATGAATACTCTCAACATCTTCGAACATTTTACTCATTAGCCTTTCGCGTATTGGCAGGAGATAATCATCAGAAAATTTATCCTCAATGCTACCGTTCTCTCCCAAGGCTTGAGCCAATTGCCAGAGATAATTAACACATTCAACATCATCATAAAGAGTTGAGGCAACTAGAGGGT
>NZ_JBFUHK010000106.1:0-6536 GCF_056402435.1 Rahnella sp. P4_A8
GACCCACAGCGCTAATAATGAGATTGTAGTCCTTTTTTTCTGCCAGCAACTGCATCCTTTTGGCGAGAGAATTTGCTGTATTACCAAACAAACAACATATCAGAAGCTTTTTCATATTTTTACCTCCTGAGAATTGTTCACAGAATAATACTCGACATGCTCATAAAACGAGCTCTGCATCTTATTTGCATGACAAATCTCCAGCAGAGTTGATGTAACTCAGGAAAGACGAACCTGCCGTATTGTTGGACTGACGGGATGCATCTGGATCTTTTGTGCAGCCGCTTGTCTACGACGTTTCGTCATTGGGCCTTTTGTCAGCTGTTCGCTCGAAGCAGCCTGATGGGCTTCACCTACAGCAGTTTGGTGCCTAAAGCGGACATTGATTAACCCCGGAGCCAGGGGGTGAAAGTAAATCCGGTAAGCAACCCTTCAGGGCTGAGTAGCCGAGTGACTGTTTGCGCTCATAGTTCTGTGCAATCACTTTAGTTTTTTATTCAAAAAAATTGATGAAAAACACATTCACTTACATTTGTTTACTTAAAGCAGGCGATTTTAGAGAATACATTACACAAAGAAAATGTGGCTATCCTCCTGCCGTAAAGAAACAAAAAAATACGTGTCAAAATGATTTGCATATTTAATTTTCCATTTATGTTGTGAAAAGGAATTCAAAATAATGAGACATGTCCATTTTAGTATTTTTTCCATTTTTAATCATCAAGTGATGGCTTCAGCATTTTTGATTGTCTTTTTATTTTCCCCGGCACCATGTGGAGCATATGAGGAGATCGATCTCCCGGACGTGAAGGCTCTTTTAGATCCTCCTGAAATATATAGCAGGGGGGATGTGCTTTATTATAATGGAAAAATTACAGACACTTCTTACGTTGCTGTTTTGAATCTAACCATAAATCATGACATCAAAAAAATATCTATAAATAGCATTGGTGGTGATGCCAGAAATGCTATGGAGATAGGTGACTACATCTACAAAAATGGCCTCAGTGTTGATGTACGTAGTGTTTGCGCTTCTGCCTGTGCTAACTATATTTTCCCGGCCGGGAAGAATAAATATCTAGGTAATAATTCATATCTTCTKTGGCATGGTGGTGTCAACGGCCCTGAGAGAGAAGTAACAGTATCAGGAAATATTTCTAAAGATGATTTTTTTATGCTTCAGGAATTTAAAAAATTAAAAAATGATGACATTGCATTCTATAGAAGAATTGGTGTGAACATCAGGGTGTCATTTTGTCCGCAATTAAAAGATGACTATAAAGAAAGATTTCCGGAGAAATGGTTTTCATACCCTCCGGAAGACTTGGAAAAATTTGGTATAAAAAACATTCACTACGCCATTTCAGCTTCTCAATGGGTTCTCTCCATGAGAAATAAGCACGTTATTTTTGCCAGTTACTGTAATTARGAGAAACAACAATGCKTGAGCTTTCTTTAAGTGAAATCCTTACGTCCTTTGTGAGTACCGCCCCATCATCTGTATCGGGGCGGATCGAGTGTGTATTTATTGACAGTGCAATCGMACTACGTTCAGAAGCTATATGTCACTTTCAAGCTTCCAGTGGGCGATGCTTTTCGTTGMACAATCGGGCTGTTGCGTGCATCACCAGCCAACTGCGTAAAGCCTGTTGCGGCAACCACGCTCCAGTCTTGGTTGAACTTGTGTGTCCAGTCCRTATTCAGTGAATAGGCATAAATCCCGGAACCGGCATCATATTGACTAAACCCCGATGCGGCTGACTGTGATGAACTTACCCCGTAGTAAGTTTGCATATAGTTGCCTGTTCCCCAACTGCTGGTCAGCGCCATCGTCACGGTATTTTCCGATGAGCTATAAAGCGGGCTGATAATGCCGAAATGCAGGGCCGCGCCATTGTCCCGCTGAGAAAAYGGCACCTCAGCCTGCAATTGCAAATGAAGCCAGTCGGTGACCTTATACCCCAGACCCAATGCCCCGATAGCCGAGCCTTTGACATCGCCCATACCCCGCAAGTCGTCACTGCCATCGCTCAGTGAGTCGCTGTCCACGTCATGATCCTTACGGCCTGCGCGATAGCTCAGCGCAGTACTGTAATCCAGCTTGCCGGTGCTGTTGCCGTAACCGATACCSCGCGTGGTACTCACGAAGAACCCATTATGCATCGAGTAATCAAGCACCAGGGCTGTCGTGACGCGGTTTTCATCCGAACCAGAATAAAGTGGCGTAACATCCACGCCTCCTCCCAACGTTAAGGCGTTACCCTGTTGTGGTTCTGCCGCAAGTGTTGGGGTGGCCAGTAACRCCAGCAGCGCGCCCGGCAGCATTTTTATCAGGGTGCGTCCTGAGAGTGAATAGGGGAACTTATGACGCAGTTCGAAGTTGCTCATTAAAGAAGTCCTTATGGATTCAAACGATTACGATRCAAGCGGGTTTTAAACGCCAGAACGCTCAGTTTGAATACGCACCCTAAAGTTCTCATGAGCTAAAAATGAAGAAATACTTAAGCACGTACCGGTGACACAAACCTGATAAATTTCCTGATACCGTTTTTTTCTTCAGACGTTCTTCATTCACYGTTGATAACGTAACTATTGTGAAAATTCTCCTCATCGAAGACGACCTGGATCTCGGCAACGGCGTACGTATTGCCCTTGCAGATCAAGGATTAGATGTCATATGGGTTCGCCGCAAAGTGGATGCGCTGCATCAACTCGATGCCTGCGTGCCGGAACTTGTGTTGCTCGACCTCGGACTGCCCGACGGCGATGGCATGAGCCTGATGGCGTACTTGCGCCAGCAGCTCAAGGGGATCCCCGTCATCATTCTGACCGCRCGMGGCACTCTGCAGGATCGCCTGTGCGGGCTGGATGCCGGTGCYGACGACTATCTCGTCAAACCTTTTRTTCTYGCCGAGTTRTTGGCCAGGGTRAGAGCMCTTGCGCGACGCAGTTACGGTTTTGAGAATGAGGTGATAGAAATTCGTGGGTTATCTCTCCACGTGCCGACTCGTCGCGTGACAGTGAGCGCGCGGAATGTTGAGTTGACGGCAAGTGAATACGCGCTGCTTGAAACTTTAATGATGCGCACTGATCGCGTGCTTACACGAAGGTTTCTGGAAGAAAGGATATTCGGCGCAAAAGAAAATATGAGCAATGCACTCGATGTGCATATGGGTAATTTACGTCGCAAAATCGGCGACGGYTATGTMCGAACGGTGAGGGGCGTAGGGTATGTCATTGATACYGTRCCGATTCAGAAAGGGGCTGGTTGATGCGAAATTTTTGGCGCCACCTGAGAACTCCAACGCTCGTACGGCGAATTATGATCGCCCAGATGYTACTGCTTACACTGCTTTGGTGTCTTTTTCTGACCTACATTTTGTGGGAGAACTTGCGTAGCCCCCCKATGCTAACGGGCAGCAATACCTACGAAACCATTCTTACATTGGTTGATCGTATGGATGATCGCCCGCAGGATCGCAACGCGGTGCTGGAAAAGTTCAGCACCGCGTTGCGGGAAGGTTATGGCGGAGGTGAAGATCCKAAACTGTCAATCAGCCTAATCGTTCGGAAGAATAAAGAGATAATTTATTCATCTGATGGCGCTCCGKCAGGGGTGACAAACACCCTGTATGGGAAAATTCAGAGCATTCAGAGTGAAGGTCGCACCTGGACTAGCCGTACTCTCAAGTCCGGGAGATCCGATGCGGAGGTAACACTTGTCACGCCTGCCGGMGGCTGGAACTTTTTTATATACCTGAACTCGCGTGGATACTACATATTGCCGCTACTGGTGTGCATTCCTTTTCTTTTGTTTCCCGCGTGGCTGTCAATCCGTATTGCAATGCGMCCCTGGAACAAGGTGATAAATGAAATTTCCTTACGAACTTCAGAAGATCTCTCTCCCTTAAAAGAAGTGCCAAAGCACATGGAGCTTCGCCAAATGGTGGACGCTACTAATCTATTTCTYGCCAGGGTRCRAGAGAGTTCTGATAGGGAACGGGTTTTCATTGCAGATGCCGCTCACGAACTGCGTACCCCCCTGGCTGCGATGCGAATCAATGTGGAGGCKTTGCAGTCCTATGTAAGCAGYRATAATCAACAGGAGTTGCTTGCAGGGATTATTCGCAGCAAYAGCCGTGCAGCGCGTCTTGTCAATCAGTTGCTRCTGATGATGCACAGCGAAGTGCGCATTGACACTGTTATGGAGCCTGTGCCGCTGACAACGCTCATACAAGAGCGAATGGCTGCACTGGCACCGCTGGCGGCTGAGCGCAGGATTGAGCTCGAATTCTACTCTGATGATGAAGTCTGGATCACAGGCGTCAGGGAACGCCTGATGTCGCTGATTGATAATTTAATTGAAAATGCCGTGAAGTACAGCCCTGAGGGCGGACGGGTTGAGGTAGATGTACGATCACTTGATAAATCTRCTCAGCTACGTGTTTCAGATGCAGGGCCCGGCATTCCATTTGAATTGAGGGAGCGCGTGTTCGATAGGTTTTTTCGCGATCCCAATCAGATACAAAGCGGGAGTGGACTGGGGCTTGCCATAGTCAAAGCGGTTGCGCAGCAACAYAACAGCAGCGTATGCCTGAGTACGTCTGCAGAAGGTGGGCTCATGGTTACTGTTGACTTTCCAAACCACAAGTCCGCCTGAAAGAAAACATGATTTTGATACCAGCCCAGCRGAGGGCCTCTGTCAGAACAATGGAGTTGAAATTGAAATATTTGACGCTGTCTACACTATTATTTTCTATCTCAATCAGCGGGTGCGCCATAACCGTCAGCGAATTAAAAAGCAGTCAATCATCCTATGACGGCAGCTTCACGAGCAAGACGGAGCCCTCCGATACCTATCGAACCTTAAGRCACATGGCAAGGCAGTGCCTGGAATATGAGGCATATTCAGGAAATCCGGTCATCGTATTAAGCGAGTTTGACGGTGAGCGCAATGAAGGTGAGATCAATCAAAAGCTCCTTGCGCAGGGACTGTTGATTAACAACACGCTAATTGAAATAGAAAGACATGATGGGGACAAAGCACAGGTCAGCCTATACACAACCAAGAACATCTTGAGTGTGGGCATCAGGTCGCCAAATATAAGTGATATCAAGCGCTGGGCTGACGGCGATAGRKCTTGCTAGAACGACACTCTCGTCAATACCGTGAAGCATCTCAGGCCATATGACTTAATCCCCCGTTGATTTACACACCGCGATTTAAGTAATGCCTTCATCAGTAATGAGAACAACTGCGAACGTCTGCTGTTCGCTCTCAGCARACCTTCAGCGTCACGTGTTTGTCTGCTCTGTGCCAAAATCGGACAGTGCAAAAATTTTGTTTGATAACAAAGACGATAACAATTCCTACCATAACTTTATCGAATTTTGTCTATTGGTTGACTAGTTTTTTGATGATATAGTTTTGTCAATTATTACTTGAAATTTGGTTGAAAATGAAACGATTATTTTATTATGAACTGCTGAGTATAAAAACTGAAATCAACAAACTTCAACAAGATAAAARTAATGTAAAAGTTCTTGGCGACATTCAAGAAAAACTACTTGAATACCATCACTGGGTAGAGTGCAAATTTAACACAAGGAAATTTAGGTTAAAAAACCTTAAACGCATGAAGAAAAACCCTGCCAATACGAAAGAAATCTCCTTACAAATAAAATCTTCAATAAATAAAACCATCTTGCAGTTAGATGAGTTGACGGAGCTAAAGGTATGGTTGAGGAATATTGGAAATTCCCTCCCTCACCTTTATTATGATAAAGGGGATCTAAGAGCATATTCATACTCTTCAAATTCAAATAACCTTAAAGAATTATCGGGAGATATTCATGGTAAAGATGGCCTTGACCTCGAACTTAAATGCTTCCGCTATGCTATTGACATCGGTTCCAAAGCACTTTTAAATGATTTGACAAGTATTATGCGTTATGGAGATCTTACCCTGATGGATAAGGAAATTCCTTTTATTATGGAAATAAAAAACAGCGAGGCATGTAGAGTCAAGGCAAATAAACAACTGAAAAACATGCAAGAAATTCATAGTTACTTAGAGAAAGATATCAGCACGACTATTAGAGGGGGAGAAGTTATTAGCCAAAGAATTACGATGAGTGAAGATGAAAGAAGTAATAAAGAATTTTTTAATAAGCACTTCACAGATTCAAAGCATACCGGGTACAACCTTTCAAAAATAGAGGGCGGGTTATACTGTTTAATTTTTTATCATGGTTCTAAATATCAAGACAATGTCGATTTTTCAGTTTTGAAAAAATTAAAAAAACCAGCATTTTTTTCACTTAATCAATTCAAAAATGAAGAGGATAATTCTTTGTTTTATCCTTACACTTTACTCATTGATGACCCTGAAATCTACACTGCATTTATGTTGGGGCTTTATTCTATATATTTATTTTTCGATTGTGAAATTTTGAATAAAACTGCCGATAAATACAAAATAGAATTTAAATTCATCACTGATAAATACTTATCGGAAATGAGAAGTAAAGGCGGC
>NZ_JBFUHK010000107.1:0-6513 GCF_056402435.1 Rahnella sp. P4_A8
ATGCAGGAGGGAGTCATTCAGATTTAATAGCGAAATCTATTCTGGGAAAAGACCTAAATACCCACATTTCCCAAGCCACACGCCCTCATACACCTCGTATTTCACAATACCCCGTAGCATTTTAACTAGTTTTCCCCGGCCGGAACGTCTTCATAACCTTCAGGGCTATTTTTTATTTTTACATAATATGTTGATATTATTGCTATTTTACTCGAAAGACATATGACGAAAATCAAGAGGCACAACGAGAAATACTTCTTGACGAACTTAAAGCCATAAAATATCACTTATTCTCTAATAATGTCACACCAGTGTAACGCAAGATCAATAATCTGGCTGTCGATAAGGCGGCTTCATATGGATGCCTCCAAGGCCTGTTCGTTGGATGAAAAACTAGGAGAGAATGATGCGCGTGAATACCACTGCAGGACTGCTCGCCAGCGTGGCGACAATGGCGCTGGCCGTCCTTCCCGCCGCTGCATCGGCACAAGACCTCAATGCCCTCGTCGCTGGCGCCAAAGCTGAAGGTCAATTGACAGTGATTGCCGTTTCACACGACTGGTGCGGTTATGGAGCTCTCATTCAGGGCTTCAAGGACAAGTACGGCCTCGTCGTAAATGAACTGAATCCAAACGCTGGTTCGGGAGAAGAACTTGCCACGATCAAGGCTAACATTGGGAACACGGGACCGCAGGCTCCCGACGTCATCGACGTTGGCATGGTGTTTGGTCCGACGGCCATGCAGGACGAACTACTGCAGCCGTACAAGGTCAAGAATTGGGATTCGATTCCGGACGCCGTTAAGGATCCGGAAGGGCACTGGTACGGCGACTATTATGGCGTGCTGGCATTCCTTGTGAACAAGGACGTGGCCAAGAAAAGCCCTACTGATTGGTCTGATCTTCGCGATCCGATGTACAAGAAAAGCATTTCGTTACCAGCAGACCCGAGAACGGCGAACAACGCGATCCTGAGCATTTATGCCGCCGGACTGGCCACTGGCGCGAAATCGGGTGCCGATGCAGCCAGGGCGGGTATAGCGTTCTACCGTCAACTCAATGAAATCGGTAATCTCGTTCCGACTTTCGGTACCGCTGCTGCAATTGCCAAAGGCGAAACGCCAATTACATCACGCTGGGACTTTAACGGAGTCATCTACAACGAAAACTTCCACGGCAACCCTCTCATTGAAACAATCGTCCCCAAGGTGACCGTTGCGGGCGTTTACGCCCAGGCGATCAGCAAGTATGCACCTCATCCCAACGCGGCGAAGCTCTGGATGGAGTACTTGTATTCCGACGAAGGGCAGATCGGATTTCTGCACGGTCTCTGCCATCCGATCCGTTTCGACCAAATGCGGAAGGCTGGCTCAATCACGGATGAGATGGTCGCTAAACTTCCTCCATCCGGGGATAATGTCGTGTTCCCGGCACTTCAGGAGCTGATCGAAGTCGGCAAGATTGTCGCTGAAAACTGGACTACGAGCATCAACGCAAATGCCAAGAAGAACTAAGGTGTCCCTGTCGAAGAAGGAAGTCACTGAGTTGGGGATTTCCGAACCCTGCGAGCTTCCTATCACTCGTCGAGCTTCGGCGTTACGACGATTGGATTGGTCCGCGTTGATCGGAGTCGCGCCGTTTTTCATCTTCGCTCTCGTGATGATGGTCGCGCCAACAGTTTCGCTGATCGCCAACGCGTTTGTCGATCAGCAGGGGCACCTGACGTTCGGGAATTTTGCTGACCTCAACACGCCTGAGGTTACAGGCGCGTTTGCCGAGTCTATAAGGCTCTCTGCAGCGTCAGCTGTGCTTGGTGCAATAATTGGCCTAGGCCTTGCTCTAAACGTGGACCGCGGTATAGGCAGCACTAAGGTCCGTTCTATCGTGATGACATTCTGCGGCGTCGCTTCGAACTTCTCGGGAGTTCCACTCGCCTTTGCGTTCGTCGCAACACTTGGACGTCTCGGATTAGTCTCCGTAGCAATCAAGGCGGCCTTTGGCATAGATATTTATGCCAAAGGCTTCGATCTGGCCAGCTTCTGGGGTCTAACAGTCACTTATCTCTTTTTCCAGRTCCCGATCACGATTACCATCATGATGCCAGCCATTGATGGCTTGCGTAGAGACTGGCGCGAAGCTGCGTCAATCCTAGGCGCCAGATCTTGGCAATATTGGCGACATATTGGCCTGCCCATCTTGTGGCCCAGCCTCCTTGGGACACTAGCGCTCCTTTTCGCGAACTCGTTCGGGGCAATTGCCACAGCCTATGCCCTCACCGGTTACGCGGTGAACATCGTGCCGATTCTGCTATATGCGCAGATCCGTGGTGACGTCCTGCACAATGACAGTCTCGGTGCTGCACTGGCGCTTGGCATGATTATCGTCATGGCGTTTGCCAACACGATCTATCTTATCCTCCGCACCCGCGCTGAACGGTGGCTCAGATGATAAAAACTATGCATCTTCTTCGTTGGATCTGTCTGTCCCTAGGTGTTGCTTTTTTCCTCATGCCATTGATCAGTACAGCAGAGTTCTCGCTTAGCCTAAGGCGCGATGGCTACAGTCTCGATGCCTACCGTTACGTGTTCGCCGATCCGGATTTCATTTCGAGTTTCAGTTATTCGGCGCTCATCGCCTTATGCACCATCTTCGTAGGCACTATTCTCGTCGTGCCAACCGTATATTTGGTACGCCTGCGCCTCCCATGGCTTCGGCCAGCCGTCGAGTTTATCGTGCTGCTGCCGCTGATCGTTCCACCAATAATATTGGTGTTTGGCTATGTGCGAATGTTTTCCTCTTCATCGCTGCTTCCTCTTACAGGAACTTCTCGCGGGTCCGATATATTGTTGATATGTGGTTACGTGACGCTAGCGCTTCCGTATCTGTATCGAGCTGTTGATACCGGCCTCCAAGCAATCAATGCCCGCGTTCTCACTGAGGCTGCAACAATTCTTGGCGCCAGACCAATCACTATTATTGCCCGCATAATTCTACCAAATATACTGGTTTCAGTGTTGTCTGGTGCGTTCCTAACTTTCGCCGTTGTAATCAGTGAGTTCGTGATGGCGAGTCTTCTCACGAGGCCTGCCTTTGGCCCCTATATCCAGAGAGTTGGGGTCGCAAAGGCCTATGAACCGGCGGCATTGGTTATTCTGTCATTCTTCATTACCTGGACCGCAATGGGACTGGTCCAAGTTTTGGCGCGTTTTTCACCTAATGTGCAAAGAGAGAGTAAATGAATCTGGTCGCGTCCTCCGCTAAAACAAATACCGCCCTTCACCTTTCCGGGGTCATCAAACGGTTCGGGGAGCATGAAGTCGTTCGCAATCTAGATCTTGAAGTACGAAAAGGCGAATTCATTTCGGTTCTAGGCCCATCAGGCTGCGGAAAGACTACGGTATTGCGTATGATTGCAGGATTTGAGCATCCGACAACTGGCCAAATTCTGATTGATGGGAGAGATGTTTCCAGGTTGCGCCCAGATCAACGCAACCTTGGAATGGTATTCCAATCTTACGCGTTGTTTCCGAATATGTCGGTTGCCGCCAACGTCGGCTTTGGTCTAAAAATCGCGGCCATGGCAGATCGAGACATTCAAAGGCGCGTTGCTGAAATGTTGGAACTCGTCGGTCTGACAGGGTTCGAGCGGCGCTTTCCTTATGAGCTTTCGGGCGGCCAGCAACAGCGCGTGGCTTTGGCACGAGCGTTGGCAACAAAACCAGCGATGCTATTGCTTGATGAACCGCTCTCGGCACTTGATGCAAAGATTCGTCTTTCTTTGCGTGAACAGATTCGAGACATCCAAACTGAACTTGGCATCACCACGCTTTTTGTGACTCACGACCAGGAAGAGGCATTGTCGATGTCTGACCGGGTTGCTGTCATGAACAGCGGAAGAGTTGAGCAATTTGGCACACCACTTGAAATTTACAATCGTCCGGCCACTCGTTTCGTCGCATCGTTCGTTGGAACGCTTTCTGTCCTCAATGCAACACTATTGGACCCTGCGAGCGGGGCAGTGGAGGTCGCAACCGCAACTCTCAAAAATCTGGAACTTCCGCAGGGTTTAGCGCGGGGCGACCATATCTCATTGGCAGTCCGGCCTGAAGCAATACGCTTTGGCGTCCACAAGGGAGATGCCATACTGAGAGGCAAGGTTACGGGGGTTGGCTTTTATGGTTCCGTAATTCGGGTTCGCCTGCTCGTTGGCAATGAGACAATCACTATTGACATGTTTAACACGCCACTATCCTCCCCGCCGTCGCGCGGCGAGGACGTTGATATTTCGATAGACCCTAACAGCGTGTTTGTGATGCGAGCGGAATAATGAGATCTGTTGCAACGTTTGGTTACTGGCTGTATCGCAAGGAACCCTAAGATTGTTTTCGGAGAGTCTTGATGTACAAGGGTACCAAGTTGAAGAGGTTCATTAGGGAAACGGTGAACGGCCGCGTAACAAATTCCTTGAATGCGATGGGTTGTATTTTTTATGCACGTAAGTGCATGAAGGCGACAATGATTGTTGCCTGTGACACCATCAGCTAAGGGTCGCCGTGACGCGGCGCAGCCGCCCTGGTTTTATAGGTAACACCGATGCCCGTCCCTCGCCCTGCCAGACCATTGCTGCTCACAGCAACGAAACGTCAAGGTACGCGGTCGGAGTGGTCCTGGCGAAGCCAGGGCGTATCTCCGCGTTAGCGCCTTTGGCGCTTACGAGCGTGTTCCCCAAAACCAAAGCGAAACCTCTCAAAGCGACACTACCGCAGTAGTTACAACATTCACTTTTAAAGCCACTCTGTTCCGGGCCTTTGGCCCGGGGCGGGGCGGCTTTTCAGGTGGGCGGAGGGGGTGCGTTTGTGCTCGGTGCTGGGGGTTGACGTGGTTGAAGTTTATTGAATGTTGTAACTAATATGATGAGTGTTATGCCCCGGCTTGTCCGGGGAGCTACTTCTTTTTTTGCCCTGCCAAATGATGCCGTTGATAAGGTGTGGTTGCCCTGAGCATAGCGAAGGGAGCTACTCCAGATGCCATGCCGTGGCTGGCTCAGGAGTACTCTTTCTTTAGAAAGCTTGTTTTGTTCAGAAGTAACGTTCGAAATTACTCATATCTGAAGAAGGATTTTCGAAGTTAATGGGATGCCTCGACCGGGGGAATTATCTCTTCGAATTTAAACGATTATTTATTAATCAGACGTTGGCCAGCGCCGTATCGTGAGCATGCCCCGACCGTCACCGGTGCACATTTTGGCGGACAACAGACGTGGGGAAGCCTGCCAGGCATCCGCGAACGGAAAAAATGCCAGCATCAGGCCCGCAAAATCRCAGGAAGGGGAAAGGTTTAGAGAGGAATGTGGTTAAGACAGTGGAACGCCGGCGCGCTCCAGGAGCCGCTCATAAAACGTCTCAGCATCCGTGGACAGCAGCGTCGGGAACTCGGCTTTGAGGGCACTTTCCAGCGACATCTGCGCAACCGTGGTGAGCAGACCACTGGCCGTAAAACGCCGCCAGGCGTTCTCATGCGTGGCCGTGCTATTTTTTGGACGCAGCTGCCGCACTTTACGCGCCTGTTCGTCAAGAACGGCGCCAATATCGGCCTCAGTTCGCGCTTTTTCATCGCGCAGCTCCGGGCTGACAACCCAGCGTTTTATCTGTCTCAGACGGTTTTTAAGTGAATGGTGGCGGTCAATATTGATGCCCAAACGCGCCATTTTGAGCAGGTGACGCTGATATTTCTGCTGCATCGACTCCGCCAGTCCGCTGGCTACCGCCCACTGGCGATATTTATGCAACCACTCCCGGATGCTTTCAACGGCGATGCCCCGTGAAGTAAAGCATTTGTCGGTGAGAAAAATTCGCATGGGCTYGTTCTGGCCAGAATCGGCTTCGCGGTCACGGTGTATCACCACGTAGTCCAGTTGCTCCATCACCCGCAGGGCATGGAGCAGAACGTCATAGGCTTTACGACCATTCTCATAAACGTGCAGCGCATTCATGCGGCGGGCAATCTCTTCCACCGGCAGCATCATTTCGAAAAGGTAATCGCTGTCCGGGTTGTAGTCACAATTTGCGGCCAGAACCAAAGAGAGACAGGTCAGCGCCTCACGGCTCTCAGAGCGTGGGGTAATACGCATAGGTTTAGGGGTAAAGGAAGGGTCAGAAGCACGAGAGTAAGGCGTGTAACCAGTACGACGAAGCGCGATCAAATCGGCATTTCGACGCCAGTCATGCTGACGGAAGCAGGCCACCACTTTTGCAGCCATGCCGCGCGGCGTTTTGCCCGTGTAGACCGGCTGGTTGTTGCGGTGCGTCTTCGACTGCCCTTTGCGCAGACGGTTAGCTTCACCCCGGCGCGAAGGACGATAAACACAGGCAGAAACACTGTTTGCTAACGGTGAGAACGGAAACTGTTGTTCAGACACGGCTCCCAACGCTTATGTTGCGCCGGAGGAGTTGACCTTTAAAAGGCATAAATCTATACTCCCTGCATAGAGCAACAACTCTATACAGTGTTAGTG
>NZ_JBFUHK010000108.1:0-6415 GCF_056402435.1 Rahnella sp. P4_A8
GGTAAACGGTAATCGTCCTTTCGACCTTAAAGTAAAAAACACTGACTTCTTTAAGCGTGTTTTACAGGAAGGTTCTCTGGGCCTCGGTGAAAGTTATATGGACGGTTGGTGGGAATGCGACCGTCTGGATATCTTTTTCCAGCGCGTTATTCGTGCCGGTTTGGAAAGTAAACTCCCCCACCATTTTAAAGATACTTTACGTGTCGCCGCAGCACGCCTGACCAATCTGCAATCCCGCAAACGGGCGTGGATTGTTGGCAAAGAGCATTATGATCTGGGCAACGATTTATTTACTCTGATGCTCGACCCGTACATGCAATATTCCTGCGGCTACTGGAAAGAGGCCACTACGCTTGAAGAAGCACAGGAAGCAAAACTCAAAATGATCTGTGACAAGCTGCAATTAAAACCGGGACAGCGCTTGCTGGATATCGGTTGCGGCTGGGGTGGATTATCAGAGTTTGCGGCAAGAAATTATGGCGTGAGCGTTGTGGGTGTCACGATTTCTGCTGAACAACAAAAACTGGCTCAAAAACGCTGTGAAGGGCTGGATGTCACAATCCTGCTGCAGGATTACCGTGACCTTAATGATCAGTTTGACCGCATTGTTTCTGTCGGGATGTTTGAGCATGTGGGTCCGAAGAATTATCAGACCTATTTTAATGTCGCCAAACGCAATATCAAACCTGACGGCATTTTCCTGCTGCACACCATCGGTTCTAATAAAACAGACCTTAATGTCGATCCGTGGATTGATAAATACATCTTCCCCAACGGTTGCCTGCCGTCTGTTCAACAAATTGCACAAACCAGTGAGTCATTATTTGTAATGGAAGACTGGCATAATATCGGCGCTGATTATGACCGCACGCTGATGGCGTGGAATGAACGCTTCCAGAAACACTGGCCGGAACTGGCGGAAAAATACGGTGAACGTTTCCACCGCATGTTCACCTACTACCTGAATGCCTGCGCCGGTGCTTTCCGCGCCCGGGACATTCAGTTGTGGCAAGTCGTCTTTAGCCCGCAAGGCGTTGATGGCGGAATGCGCGTACCACGCTGATGGTTGTATGCGTTAGCTAATAAAAAACCGGACACTGAATGTCCGGTTTTTTTATGTCAATAAAGGGTCTGAGATAACTTATTCGGCTTTATCGATCATCGCCTGTGCCGTAGCGATCGCCGCTTCACGACTGGCTAATACGCGTTCGACCGTATCGACAATCGCCTGAGTTTGCGGATCGATTTCGATATTAATTTTGTCGCCCAGACGTTTCGTGCCCAGCGTTGTGCGTTGCAAGGTTTCCGGAATTAAATGTACACAGAAACGGGTGCGGGTCACTTCACCGATGGTGAGACTAATACCGTCGATCCCGATATAACCTTTATGTAATACATATTTCATCAAATCTTCATGCGGCATACGGAACCAGATCTGACGGTTATTTTCTGACGTCAGGATTTTTGCCACTTCCGCCGTACAAATAATATGACCAGACATTAAATGTCCGCCAATTTCATCATTAAAACGCGCTGCACGTTCCAGATTAACTGAGTCGCCCTCTTTCAGTTCGCCCAGATTTGTCAGGCGCAGGGTTTCTTTCATCAGATCAAAACTCACCAGGTCACCGTTCACTTCAGTCACCGTCAGGCAGCAACCGTTGTGTGATACCGATGCGCCGAGTTGCAGGTTATCCAGCATATCTTCAGGTAAACGAACAACATGGGTACGGAAATTGGGTTTCTCGTCGATCGATACGACCGTGCCGGTTCCCTGTACAATTCCGGTAAACATAGCCTTTTCCTCAATGTTTGAATCTGTTGTATTAAAACGTCACTCCGTTCAGTTTGCCGCAGAATTAATTGAAAGCCAAATCTCTGCAAGAAGAAATAGCACCGTCTGCTTCAATTCCATTATTTAACCAGCTATTAACAGCTTTGTTTGCTTAAAAATACCGACAATGTACAATCTTCGGACTATTTCTCTCTGTTTAATGCCATCTGTTGTGGCGTTTTTTATTCAATATAATCAAGAAAAAAGGTGTATCTGTGCAGAAGTACCTTGCAGAAGCGCGGGTTTTGTTAGCGCTTGCCATCCCGGTCATCCTTGCGCAAATAGCCCAGACATCCATGGGCGTTGTGGACACAATAATGGCGGGGTCGGTCAGTGCCACGGACATGGCTGCCGTCGCTGTCGGCACCTCAATCTGGTTGCCGGCGATTTTATTCGGACACGGTTTACTCTTGTCACTGACACCAACCATCGCGCATTTAAATGGAGCCGGGCGTCGCGATAAAATTGGTCATCAGGTTCAGCAAGGATTCTGGCTGGCGTCGGGGGTGTCGGTGCTGATCATCGCGGTGCTGTCACAGTGCGACCATATTCTTAGCCTGATGCATAATATTGATCCCGAACTGAAAGCAAAAGCCGTCGGCTATCTGCATGCCATTATGTGGGGCGCTCCGGGCTATTTATTCTTCCAGGTGCTGCGTGACCAGTGTGAAGGTTTGTCAAAAACCAAGCCAGGCATGGTGTTCGGCTTTATCGGTCTGCTGGTGAACATTCCCGTGAATTACATTTTTATTTACGGCAAGTTCGGTGCGCCCGCGCTCGGTGGCGTCGGCTGTGGTGTCGCCACGGGGACCGTATATTGGGTCATGTTCTTCATCATGCGGATTTACGTACGTCGCAATCGTGCCCTGCGCGATACTCAGCCGCATTCGCGGTTTGCGAAACCCGACTGGCCGACATTGCGACGTCTGATCCAGCTCGGTATGCCAATCGCACTGGCATTATTTTTCGAAGTGACACTGTTTGCGATCGTTGCCCTGCTCGTCTCCCCACTTGGGATCGTGGCTGTCGCCAGTCACCAGATTGCGCTCAACGTCGGTTCCCTGATGTTCGTCATCCCGCTGTCTTTAGGTGTCGCCGCCACGATTCGTGTGGGTTCGCGGCTGGGGGAATCGTCGGTTGAAGGCGCGAAGATTGCGGCTTATACCAGTATAGGAACGGGAATTATGATGGCCTGTTGCACCAGTCTGACGGCCATCATTTTCCGCGAGCACATTGCCTCCCTTTATAATGACAGCCCGGAAGTCGTCACTCTGGCTTCCCATCTTCTGATCTTTGCTGCGCTGTTTCAGATTTCAGATGCGATTCAGGTTATCGGTAGCGGCATTTTGCGGGGTTATAAAGACACACGTTCCATCTTCTATATTACGTTTGTCGCTTACTGGGTGCTGGGCCTGCCGGTAGGGTACGCTCTCGGACTGACCGATATTCTGGTTCCGCAGATGGGCCCCAGCGGTTTCTGGTGCGGATTTATTCTGGGGCTGACCTTCGCAGCGCTGATGATGACATTGCGGATGCGCTGGTTACAGAAGCAACCGTCTTACACCATTTTGCAAAAAGCGGGCCGTTAATCCCCCCGGCTTCATCCGCGTGCTGTGAATATCTGTTCCGGCGCGCGGATTTTTCAGCTATTGCGCTGGCTGTTATGTCTAAAAAAACAACGCAATGCACATAAGCTCGGCAGTCACGCACAATATGACAGGAAAATGTCTTTTTTCCCTTGCCAGTATTCAGAGAGGTCGTTAATATTCGTCCCCGTCGCCAACACTGGCTGATGAAAAAGAAAAACGATGCGTCCGTAGCTCAGTTGGTTAGAGCACCACCTTGACATGGTGGGGGTCGGTGGTTCGAGTCCACTCGGACGCACCATCTTTCTTAGCAGTACCGTTGCATATTGTGCGTCCGTAGCTCAGTTGGTTAGAGCACCACCTTGACATGGTGGGGGTCGGTGGTTCGAGTCCACTCGGACGCACCAAAGCAACTTCCTGAACTCTCCCTTGTGCATCAAACTCCCTGGAACGACCTGAACCTCTCTGCTGGCTTTTATTTTCCCTGATAAATTTACGTTAAGTCATCCGTTTGTATTTTTTAAGATTATTTCCCGTATGTATCATTTTTGACACTTGCGTGAACAAACCGTTATCACTTCTGCTTTCACCCCTGCCCGCATTGGGTAATTTCAAAACAACGTTCCGAAATCTGCCMTAAGCTTGCGCCGCATCACGTTTTTTATTTGGTTTCCCAACCTGTTCCCCTCTATAATACGCATCGTCTCTTCGATTGAATGGTTTCAGCCCCTTGATCTGTCGATATCGCACTTACAAAAGCATCACCACTCCAGTAGCGATGATAAATCGCACAAATCGCTATGCTTTGGCTGAACTTACTACACCATTCCTTTCACAGTCTTCTACGCTTAGTAATGATTTGCTTCAATCAGGCACCACCTCAATTCCGCGCGGGCAGCGATGCTGTCAGGCAAACACTTTTCCAATCCATCACAACTTGTAGATAAAATCGTCATGAAAAAGACCAAAATTGTTTGTACCATCGGACCGAAAACTGAATCCGAAGAAATGCTGACCAAGCTGCTTGATGCAGGCATGAACGTTATGCGTCTGAACTTCTCTCACGGTGATTATGAAGAGCACGGTCAGCGCATTCAAAATATCCGCAACGTGATGGCGAAGACCGGTCACAAAGCGGCAATTCTGCTGGACACCAAAGGTCCTGAAATCCGCACCATGAAACTGGAAGGCGGCAAAGACGCTTCTCTGGTTGCGGGTCAGACTTACACTTTCACCACGGATCAAAGCGTTATCGGTAACACCGAACGTGTTGCGGTTACCTATCAGGGTTTTGCTGCTGACTTGAAAATCGGCAACACCATTCTGGTCGATGACGGCCTGATTGGTATGGAAGTGACCAACGTCACCGAAACCGACGTGACCTGTAAAGTGCTGAACAACGGCGACCTGGGCGAAAACAAAGGCGTTAACCTGCCAGGTGTTTCTATCGCACTGCCAGCGCTGGCTGAAAAAGACAAACGTGACCTGATCTTCGGTTGCGAGCAAGGCGTTGACTTCGTCGCGGCTTCTTTCATCCGTAAACGTTCTGACGTTCTGGAAATCCGCGAACACCTGAAAGCACACGGTGGCGAACACATCCAGATCATCTCCAAAATCGAAAACCAGGAAGGCCTGAACAACTTCGACGAAATCCTCGAAGCGTCAGACGGCATCATGGTTGCCCGTGGTGACCTGGGTGTTGAAATCCCGGTTGAAGAAGTTATCTTCGCGCAGAAGATGATGATTGAGAAATGTAACCGTGCACGCAAAGTGGTTATTACCGCTACGCAAATGCTCGATTCCATGATCAAAAACCCACGCCCTACCCGTGCAGAAGCTGGCGACGTAGCTAACGCCATCATCGACGGTACCGACGCAGTGATGCTGTCTGGTGAAAGTGCGAAAGGTAAATACCCGCTGGAAGCTGTAACAATCATGGCTACCATCTGTGACCGTACTGACCGCGTAATGCAAAGCCGTATTGATGGCCAGAACGAAAATCGCAAGCTGCGTATCACAGAAGCGGTTTGTCGTGGTGCTGTTGAAACTGCAGAGAAACTGGACGCGCCACTGATCGTCGTTGCCACCAGCGGCGGTAAATCAGCAAAAGCCGTGCGTAAATACTTCCCGCATGCGACTATCCTTGCCCTGACCACTAATGAAATCACCGCACGTCAGTTGATCCTGACCAAAGGTGTGGTGACGCAACTGGTGAAAGAGATTGCTTCTACTGACGACTTCTACCGTATCGGTAAAGAAGCGGCGATTGAAAGCGGTCTGGCACAGAAAGGTGATATCGTAGTGATGGTTTCTGGCGCACTGGTACAGAGCGGTACAACCAATACTTCATCGGTGCATGTTGTTTAATTAAAAACGTGACCAAGAGCATTAATGAACGCCGCGAAATGTGGCGTTTATTTATTCAAAAAGTATCTTCTTTCATAAAAAGTGCTAAATGCAGTAGCTGCAAAATTGGGATAAGTCCCATGGAATACGGCTGTTTTCGCTGCAATTTTTAACTTTTTCGTAAAAAAAGATGTTTCTTTGAGCGAACGATCAAAATATAGCGTCTACCGGCAAAAAATTATTCTCATTAGAAAATAGTTTGTGTAATACTTGTAACGCTACATGGAGATTAACTTAATCTAGAGGGTTTTATAATGAATCGCACTAAACTGGTACTGGGCGCTGTAATCCTGGCTTCAACTATGCTGGCTGGTTGTTCAAGCAATGCTAAAATCGACCAACTGTCTTCAGACGTTTCTACTCTGAACTCTAAAGTTGACCAACTGAGCAACGACGTGAACGCAATCCGTTCTGACGTTCAAGCAGCTAAAGACGATGCAGCTCGCGCTAACCAACGTCTGGATAACCAAGCTCACGCTTACAAGAAGTAATATTTACTTCTCTAGTTCAATGGCGCACTCAGTGCGCCATTTTTTTTACCTGCAATTTCATTATGTTTTTTTCTCCCTCGCCTTCAGGTCTTTGAATC
>NZ_JBFUHK010000109.1:0-6209 GCF_056402435.1 Rahnella sp. P4_A8
GAGTGGTGGATTAGTCTGTAACAGAGTCTCTCAAATAATCGCAGCGCGATGGTGGAAACACCTTCGGGTTGTGAGGTTAAGCGACTAAGCGTACACGGTGGATGCCTAGGYAGTCAGAGGCGATGAAGGGCGTGCTAATCTGCGAAAAGCGTCGGTAAGGTGATATGAACCGTTATACCCGACGATACCCGAATGGGGAAACCCAGTGTGTTTCGACACAYTATCATTACATGAATACATAGTGTAATGAGGCGAACCGGGGGAACTGAAACATCTAAGTACCCCGAGGAAAAGAAATCAACCGAGATTCCCCCAGTAGCGGCGAGCGAACGGGGAAGAGCCCAGAACCAGCATCAGYTTGTGTGTTAGTGGAAGCGTCTGGAAAGTCGCACGGTACAGGGTGATAGTCCCGTACACAAAAATGCACAAGTTGTGAGTTCGATGAGTAGGGCGGGACACGTGACATCCTGTCTGAATATGGGGGGACCATCCTCCAAGGCTAAATACTCCTGACTGACCGATAGTGAACCAGTACCGTGAGGGAAAGGCGAAAAGAACCCCGGCGAGGGGAGTGAAATAGAACCTGAAACCGTGTACGTACAAGCAGTGGGAGCCTACTTGTTRGGTGACTGCGTACCTTTTGTATAATGGGTCAGCGACTTATATTTTGTAGCAAGGTTAACCGAATAGGGGAGCCGTAGGGAAACCGAGTCTTAACTGGGCGTCAAGTTGCAAGGTATAGACCCGAAACCCGGTGATCTAGCCATGGGCAGGTTGAAGGTTGGGTAACACTAACTGGAGGACCGAACCGACTAATGTTGAAAAATTAGCGGATGACTTGTGGCTGGGGGTGAAAGGCCAATCAAACCGGGAGATAGCTGGTTCTCCCCGAAAGCTATTTAGGTAGCGCCTCGTGAACTCATCTTCGGGGGTAGAGCACTGTTTCGACTAGGGGGCCATCCCGGCTTACCAACTCGATGCAAACTACGAATACCGAAGAATGTTATCACGGGAGACACACGGCGGGTGCTAACGTCCGTCGTGAAGAGGGAAACAACCCAGACCGCCAGCTAAGGTCCCAAAGTCATGGTTAAGTGGGAAACGATGTGGGAAGGCATAGACAGCCAGGATGTTGGCTTAGAAGCAGCCATCATTTAAAGAAAGCGTAATAGCTCACTGGTCGAGTCGGCCTGCGCGGAAGATGTAACGGGGCTAAACCATGCACCGAAGCTGCGGCAGCGACRCTTAGGYGTTGTTGGGTAGGGGAGCGTTCTGTAAGCCGTCGAAGGTGAACTGTGAGGTTTGCTGGAGGTATCAGAAGTGCGAATGCTGACATAAGTAACGATAATGCGGGTGAAAAACCCGCACGCCGGAAGACCAAGGGTTCCTGTCCAACGTTAATCGGGGCAGGGTGAGTCGACCCCTAAGGCGAGGCTGAAAAGCGTAGTCGATGGGAAGCAGGTTAATATTCCTGCACTTGGTGTTACTGCGAAGGGGGGACGGAGAAGGCTAGGCTGGCCGGGCGACGGTTGTCCCGGTTCAAGCGTGTAGGGGGTGTGACCTGGTAAATCCGGTTGCATATCAACYCTGAGGCGTGATAACGARCCACTACGGTGGTGAAGTAGCTGATGCCATGCTTCCAGGAAAAGCCTCTAAGCTCCAGGTAACACGAAATCGTACCCCAAACCGACACAGGTGGTCAGGTAGAGAATACTCAGGCGCTTGAGAGAACTCGGGTGAAGGAACTAGGCAAAATGGTGCCGTAACTTCGGGAGAAGGCACGCTGGCGCGTAGGTGAAGGGACTTGCTCCCGGAGCTGAAGCCAGTCGAAGATACCAGCTGGCTGCAACTGTTTAATAAAAACACAGCACTGTGCAAACACGAAAGTGGACGTATACGGTGTGACGCCTGCCCGGTGCCGGAAGGTTAATTGATGGGGTCAGCCGYAAGGCGAAGCTCTTGATCGAAGCCCCGGTAAACGGCGGCCGTAACTATAACGGTCCTAAGGTAGCGAAATTCCTTGTCGGGTAAGTTCCGACCTGCACGAATGGCGTAATGATGGCCAGGCTGTCTCCACCCGAGACTCAGTGAAATTGAACTCGCTGTGAAGATGCAGTGTACCCGCGGCAAGACGGAAAGACCCCGTGAACCTTTACTATAGCTTGACACTGAACATTGAGCCTTGATGTGTAGGATAGGTGGGAGGCTTTGAAGCGTGGACGCCAGTCTGCGTGGAGCCAACCTTGAAATACCACCCTTTAATGTTTGATGTTCTAACTCGGCCCCGTGATCCGGGGTGAGGACAGTGTCTGGTGGGTAGTTTGACTGGGGCGGTCTCCTCCTAAAGAGTAACGGAGGAGCACGAAGGTTAGCTAATCACGGTCGGACATCGTGAGGTTAGTGCAATGGCATAAGCTAGCTTGACTGCGAGAGTGACGGCTCGAGCAGGTACGAAAGTAGGTCATAGTGATCCGGTGGTTCTGAATGGAAGGGCCATCGCTCAACGGATAAAAGGTACTCCGGGGATAACAGGCTGATACCGCCCAAGAGTTCATATCGACGGCGGTGTTTGGCACCTCGATGTCGGCTCATCACATCCTGGGGCTGAAGTAGGTCCCAAGGGTATGGCTGTTCGCCATTTAAAGTGGTACGCGAGCTGGGTTTAGAACGTCGTGAGACAGTTCGGTCCCTATCTGCCGTGGGCGTTGGAAGATTGAGAGGGGCTGCTCCTAGTACGAGAGGACCGGAGTGGACGCATCACTGGTGTTCGGGTTGTCATGCCAATGGCATTGCCCGGTAGCTAAATGCGGAAAAGATAAGCGCTGAAAGCATCTAAGCGCGAAACTTGCCTCGAGATGAGTCTTCCCTGTGGCTTTARGCCACCTGAAGGGACGTTTAAGACTAAGACGTTGATAGGCTGGGTGTGTAAGTGCAGCGATGCATTGAGCTAACCAGTACTAATGACCCGAGAGGCTTAACCTTACAACACCAAAGGTGTTTTTAGAGACTTGAAGTAGATTTTCAGCTGAAGTTCCGAGATTGGTTCGTAGTGCAAGCCTGATGTAGGGTGAGCGKTAYGAATGAAACAGAATTTGCCTGGCGGCAGTAGCGCGGTGGTCCCACCTGACCCCATGCCGAACTCAGAAGTGAAACGCCGTAGCGCCGATGGTAGTGTGGGGTCTCCCCATGCGAGAGTAGGGAACTGCCAGGCATCAAATAAGTGGAAAGCCCTGTACGAAAGTGCGGGGCTTTTTGCTATGCGGAATTTAACTAAAAATTACATTTATCCACGCGCTGCATCACAAAAAACAACGCAAACGCAGGTAACTCGTCAACTTTCCTCTCTTCCTTATCCATTCGTTGCTTAACTCAATATTTCCTATCGATAAAAAATAGCCTTAACCACGCTTATAGCAGGAACTATTGGGAGAAAATAATATGAAGGATACTCTGGGATCTCAATCTGAGAATCATGATCAGCAAGATAAGAAGAAACGTATTTTTGCGATTGTGGGGGCATCTTCGGGAAATCTGGTCGAATGGTTTGACTTCTACGTCTATTCCTTTTGTTCGCTCTATTTTGCTTCTTCATTTTTCCCCAGCGGAAACAGTACAACCCAGTTATTACAAACTGCAGGCGTTTTTGCCGCAGGATTCTTTATGCGCCCTATTGGAGGATGGTTATTTGGTTATATCGCCGATAAACATGGGCGCAAAAACTCAATGATGATCTCGGTCTGCATGATGTGCTGCGGTTCGCTGGTGATCGCCTGTTTGCCAACCTACGCGACGATAGGCAGCTGGGCACCGGTATTATTACTGGTCGCCCGTCTATTCCAGGGGCTTTCTGTTGGTGGGGAATACGGAACAAGCGCAACTTATATGAGTGAAGTTGCGATTAAAGGACGTCGCGGTTTTTATGCTTCATTTCAGTATGTGACCTTGATCGGTGGGCAACTATTAGCACTTCTGGTTCTGGTTATACTGCAGCAGATATTCTCCAATGATGAGCTTAAATCCTGGGCGTGGCGGATCCCCTTTGCCTTAGGCGCTGTGCTTGCTGTCGTGGCGTTGTTCCTGCGGCGTTCACTGAACGAAACATCAGATAAACAAACTCGTGAGCATAAAGATGCTGGTACCCTCTCGGGTTTATGGAAGCATAAAAAGGCATTTATGATGGTATTAGGGTTCACGGCGGCAGGTTCCCTGACCTTCTATACCTTCACCACTTATATGCAAAAATATCTGGTGAATACTGCCGGGATGGATACCAAAACAGCGAGTGCCTTAATGACCGTCGCCCTGTTTGTCTTTATGTGTTTGCAGCCTATTATTGGCGGGCTCTCGGATAAAATAGGTCGACGCAGTTCTATGTTGATATTCAGCGGCCTGGCGACTGTTTTCACCATCCCGATTTTGTATATTCTGCAAACCGTTACCAGTCCTTATATCGCCTTCGGACTTATTGTTTTGGCACTGCTGATTGTCAGTTTTTACACATCAATCAGCGGATTATTAAAGGCGGAAATGTTCCCGCCGGAAGTGAGGGCATTGGGTGTCGGATTATCTTATGCGGTTGCAAATGCTGTGTTTGGTGGTTCGGCAGAATATGTCGCCCTGACCTTTAAATCCTGGAATATAGAGGAAGTATTTTTCTGGTATGTCTGCGTAATGTGTTTGATCGCTTTGGTCGTATCGATGAAATTGCACCGCAAAGGAAAGGAAATACAGCTGTAATTCTTACGGAGAGAGTGCAGGGATGCACTTTTAATAATGGATAAGATGATAAGCGCTGTAGCCAGCAGCTGCGCCTGCTATAAGCATAATGACAGGAAGCCTGAGAGCCAGGAGAATTTTTGCATCACAAAGTGGAATTCCAAATATAAAAAAGCCCGATCACGATGATCAGGCTTTCAGTATAGCCAATTACAGAATCCGGCTGATTAATCTGTCGATACGTATCCGGCGCAGACGGCGGATAAGCTTACGGACTTTCACCGGGTAATTAGGAATACTTTCCAGCTCCATATAATGCGAGACAACCTGCGTGTGCTGGCGTATTTCTTCCAGTTCTTTGTGTCGCGCGATCGCCAGCTCTTTATGCGGATCATGGATCAAAATGGCATTCTCCAAATCCAGACGCCAGGCGCGAGGATTCAGGTTATTACCGGTAATAAGTTGCCAGCGGTCATCCACCCACATTCCCTTCAGGTGATAGCTGTTATCACCGTCTTTCCACAGGCGGACAATCAACTGTCCGCTGTCAACGAAGCGTTGTAAACGGCTCAGGAAACGACGCAGATTAATTTCATACAAATACGGTAAGGCACCGATGATTTTGAATGGCTGATCCTGCGGAATATAAAAATCGTTTGCGGTTTTGTCACCCACGATAATTTCAACCTGCTTACCACGACGCAGCAGATGAATAATATTACGTGCCAGCATGGCAGGCATATTGAAATAAGGCGTACACAACGTCAGCTTATGTTCCGTACTGGCCATGAGATGATGGATAGTTCGGTTAAGCTCATTTTGTTTGCCCAGACCGACGATAGGGGTCACTGCCAGCTCATCATTCCCTGCGCTGTCTTTGAAATGATAACCGCTGCTGCGCAGATTCTGACGGAACTGACGCGTTTCGTTTTTAATCTCAATGCTTTTCGGGCGATCTTCACGATCAAGACGCTGTACCGCTGCGGCTGTCAGGATCGACTTCTTCATAAAGTCGATCATGGCATCTGCCAGCGGGGCGTTGGACAGTAACTGATAGCGATCGTAGCGGTATTTTTCATGACGATGCAGATAAACATCATTGAGGCTCGCGCCGCTGTAGATCACCTGATCGTCAATAACAAAGCCTTTGAGATGCAAAACACCTAACGCTTCACGGGTATTGACCGGAACGCCATACACCGGCACGGAAAGCTCAGGATGCTCTTTTGCCATGCGACAATACCAGTCAGCATTGGTGTTTGACGCTGCCGCGCCAATGCGACCACGCTGCGCGCGGTGCCAGTCAACCAGCACACAAATCTCCAGTTCAGGACGTTGCTGCTTGGCGGCATATAGCGCCGACAATACATCACGACCGCCATCATCGTTCTCTAAATAGAGCGCGACCAGATAAATCCGTTGGGTGGCGTTGGCAATGGCTTCGAGCAGCGTCTTACGGAAATCTGCAGGGCAGTAGAGTGTTTTTACAGCAT
>NZ_JBFUHK010000110.1:0-6070 GCF_056402435.1 Rahnella sp. P4_A8
AGCTAAAACATCAGACCAGCCGAATGATGAGGAACGTGTGGAGGAAAGCGGGGGCATCGTTAAACGCAAACCAGTCAGTTTGTCGGAAAAGCCCGGCAACCTACTTTCAAAGGAAGGCTTTGCGCTTTACGTGGGTAAAACCCCAGCAGCAATTGTAGCAATGGCCAAGGCCGGAAAACTCCCAGCTTTTTACATGGCTGATCCACTAAAGCCCGGAGGGCATGCAGAGTTATGGATTAGCCGTAAAGAGTGGGACAAGTTTGCTGATCAGCTTGTTGAAGATGCACCGGCAGAATGGCACGGATGGAAAGACCGTATTAGTGCAAGTAAGCCTTGCCGTGGACGCGGCCGCGCAGCATAGAAGAGGCCAGTGATATGCAAAACCCAATCTCTTTAGCACCACTGCTCTGGAATCATCAAACCGCACGTCCCATGAATAATTCAATTACACATGGGAAAGGCCGCAAAGGAATCATTATCTGCTCACGCCGTTCTATGCGCGCGGTAGCAGTAAAACGGTTTTTATCATGGGGGAAGAAATGACAGTAATCACTGCAGCTATCGTAATGAATCAGCCTGCCGGGCTTCGCGCTGCTGTTGGGGAGCGCCTTGCACCCGCGCGCTGGCAAACCTCTTGTGATTTTTATAACAAGATGAGTGAACGTGAACGTCTGACCATCTGTTTTCATGCTCAATTAAGACAACGGCATTCAGTTATGAAATTGCAGGAAATGAACGATTGTGATCGTGAGCGTATTGTCTGCGCAATTGATGAACTTCGTGCTGCTTTTGCAAAGTACCGTAGTTTCAGGATCACCAAGTCATGTTTTATCGGACGTTTAAATATTAGCGAACGCCGCACTTTATATTTTCATGCAGGATTAACGGAAGAAGAATTCAGCCAGCCATATTGGCGAATCGATGACGAAACCTGCTCATGGAGAGAGGCTTTATTCCGGGCACTACGGGAATTATTTAGCCTGTTCGAAAATGCGCCGACTGTATTAACGTCGGTTCGCCCCGAAACTTACCTCCACTAATTAACCATTTTTAATTCTGCGCTTGATTGCGTAGGGAATCCCTTTGTCTGGAGCCAGAGATGAGCTTAACAGTTGGTCAGGAAATGAGAAATAAAGCAGACAGCGAAGCAACGAATTGGATGTTAAATCAGGCACGAAATCAGGCTAAGGCTGATGCAGCAATCACCTTTTCCTCGCATCTGGATTCACTAATTAGTCACGCGATTCAAGAGCAATTAGATAGGGTTGAAATTCTTGAATTACTCGGACAAGAGTCCATCCGTTTTCACAACGAAGGTTTAGAAAATAAAGGGGTGATGTAATGCCAGATTTAATGGATTCCGTGCAGGAAAGAAATCTCGAAATTTTGACTTATCAGGTAGCTGCACATCGTATTCATAGCAATGGGGTATCGGCCTCAGTCTGTGAAGACTGCGGCCAGCCAATCCCTGCGGCACGTCGCGCAGCATTTCCGGGTGTCGTGCGTTGTGTGCCATGTCAAGAAATCACCGAACAGCAGAAAAAACATTTCAGGAGCTAAGCATGATTCGAATTTCCGTAGGTGACAATTGGGTTGTGACGAGCGACTGCTACCAGTTCATTCTCAACAAAAAGAAAACTGTTCTTTCTGGTGATAAGAAAGGGCAGGGATATTTAGAAGTAGTTGGATATTACGCCAAAATTGAACAACTAATAAATGGTCTTATCCATTTTGAGATTCGTCTTTCCAACGTTAATGAAATAGCTGCTTTATCAAAGGTAATAAATCAAGTGGCAGAGTCATGCCAGAAATCTTTTTTACAAGCAGAAAAGAAATCTAATTAATGTCTCATTTCCATGGTACTCCAATATGGGGTGATGCTGGAGAGATTCACCGGATCGCAGTTTCTGGCTCCGGTGCATTTGTTTCATATGCTCGCCCAGACCAATTACAGCAGTCATTAACTATTGCTGATGCTGTTGCAATCGACAACGGGGCTTTCAGCGCATGGAAGCGTGGGCTTAAAATTAATTGGTGTGACTTTTACACGTGGTTAGCACCTCATTACTCAAATAAAAAAATGATTTTTTTTGTTATTCCCGATGTTGTTGAGGGTGGGGAGATTGATAACGATGTATTGATAAAACAACTGCCAACAGCTTTCCGAGATAAGGCAGCTCCAGTCTGGCACCTTCACGAGAGTTTTGAACGTTTAGTCTCACTATGCGAAGAGTGGCCACGTGTATGTTTTGGTTCCTCTGGGGAGTATGCGCAAATTCGAACACCCCGCTGGCACAAACGAATGTTAGATGCATTCGATATGATTTATCTCCGTAAGGGTTATACAACTAAAATACATGGGCTGAGAATRCTTGATGGCCGAGTGTTGGGTAACTACCCACTACACAGTGCTGATAGTACGAACCTCGCCTGTAATGTGCCTAAATACCTTAGTAAATATCCAGAGCTTACAAATAATGTTTTGGCTGCTGGATATGGAATGGAGCAAGTAAAGCGTCATCGTTGCGCAATTCTTAAAGGCGCTATTGAAGCAGTTTCGCCACCTACAATATCTGAGTGGTTAGAAAGACGACGTGCCACTCCAGTTCAGTTTGAACTTCTTAATGAGTGGTGCGGTTAATGCTCGATCATTTAGCCGCTGCGTTGGAAGATAAGGAATGGAGTTATTACTGGAACGCTCCCCGTCCTGCAATCTCAAAAGAAAGACCTCTTACCCGTGATGAATTCCATCAGGGGCAAGATGCCTTACGTAAAATCCACGCACTGCCATTTTTTCTAAGCGGCATTTTCTCGGGTCGATATGAATACCTGAAAGAAAGTAGCGGTTTACTGGCTGCTCATCGCTATCTCATCAACGTTTTTATGCCACGCATTTGGCCACGTATCGAAGTCGTACAGGCTAAATATGAGCTGATTTTAAATGGTCGAACTAACGAAATATTCACCGATGAAGCCGAGAGCTACCGCCAGCTAGCGGGTATGAATGACAAGGCGCTGAAACGTCTCGCTATGCAAATTTCATCACGGCTTTTCACCGAATATGAAGAGCAAAGCGATCAGCTCCTAAGCCAGCACAATGGCGTTCAAGCCAAGCTTTTCACCGATAGCGCACAGCAGAAAATTTATGGTGAGGTTGCCAGTGCTGCCCGCGTTTTTAATATCACTCCAATGCACTGGCAAAAATATTGTAAACGCAAACTGGATATGCGCGCAGCGTTCTCCAGTATCGCGCGATTGGTAAATGATGAGTGGTGGATTCGACAGTTAAAAGCGCAGCGCACGCAGTGGCGCGAATCTCTCCTGATTGCTGTTGGCGAGGTTAGTCTGCAAAAGTCTGGCTATGCGAGCAAACAGGCTATCCGGGATGTTCGGGCGCGCCGTTTAGCAAACATGGAATATCTTAAATCCTGCGATTTAGAAAACATCGAAACAGGGGAACGTATAGATCTCATCGATAAGGTTATGGGGAGTATTTCTAACCCTGAAATCCGTCGAATGGAGTTGATGAGCACTATTGCAGGTATTGAAAAATATGCCTCAGAAGTTGGTCATGTTGGCATGTTCCTCACGATAACCACTCCGTCAAAATACCATCCAACACGCATGGTCGGGAAAAAGACTGATCGCCGCGTTAATTTCAATCATAAGTGGGATGAAGAGGCGTTTTCACCAAAGGATGGCCAGCGCTATCTGGTGAAAATCTGGGGCAAGATGCGTACAGCATTCAAAGATAACGGCATCAAGGTATACGGAATGCGCGTAGTTGAGCCTCACCACGACGCTACACCTCACTGGCATATGATGCTGTTTTGCGATAAAGCTCACCGTCAGCCTGCCGTTGACATCATGCGCCGCTATGCACTCCAAGAAGATGGAGATGAACGGGGGGCACAAGCTCAGCGTTTTGAGTGTAAGCATTTAAATAAAGGCGGGGCGGCAGGCTATATCGCTAAATACATAGCCAAGAATATTGATGGTTATGCTCTGGAAGGTGAGATAGACCATGAGACTGGCCGATCATTGTCAGAGACTGCCGCAGCCGTTACTGCATGGGCTTCTACGTGGCGTATCCCGCAATTTAAGTCCATTGGTGTACCAACAATGGGAGCCTATCGCGAGCTGCGCAGATTGCCGCGTGGTGTGAGCATCGCTAACGAGTTTGACGAATTTGTCGAAGCTGCCAGAGCAGCAGCCGATGGTGGCGATTTTGCCGCATATATTTCTGCGCAGGGTGGGGCGAATGTCCCTCGCGACGAGCAAACGGTAAGAACTGCCCGCCAAGTGATTGATGAGTTAAACGAGTACGACGAAGAGATCCAGAAAATCATCGGCGTTTATGCCCCTCATCTTGGTACTGACCTCATCCACGAAACACGTACAACAAAATGGCGCATTGTCACCAAGGCAGTTGAAGTTGCCGTTCATCCTTTGAATTTAATAAGCGCCTCCGGCGCGCCTCGGAGTCCTGTCAATAACTGTGGGAAGGTTGAGAGAGAATCAGGACAGTTAATAATTCMGATATCTTCGGAGTATACCGCAGCGGTCTTGAAGTTAATTGAAGAGGGGAGTATTGGGTGGGACGACACAGACGTCGTTATGGTGTTGAGAGACGCTATAAGGAGGCGATTACCGACGGTTAAACATCTACAGCAAAGCTATAACCCTTCAAAATCTCGAAAGCTAGCACCCTCTTCGAGACTAACGAGGGAAGAGCGAACAAGATTCGTAAGGATATTCCATGATTTGGTGAAAATAGGTATCCACCCATCAAATTGGCAATTAGATGTGCTGGCGCGTGGGGCCACGATGCTAATTAATGGGAAGGAAATATCTTATCCTATTATAGATTTCAAAACCCAAACCCTTCAGCAGGGGTTTCTTTAACAGTAAAAAGGTAATTTTGTAAAACATCATCTACTTTTTTATAGTATGATTTATTCGGCATTGCTATTATTAGGTTTTTGTCGAACGAGTTTATTTTTAAAGCTTTTTTAATCTCATTTAGATTGTTACCAGACAATAATATATTAGCTTTGCATTTGGATTCATTATTAATCAAATCTGTTTTTGACTGGCCAACGACGATTAAAGGTCTGTTTAAATCCAAAGCAGCTTTTGATGCGTGCAAGCTACCGCCGGGTACACCACTTTGAACGAGAAAAACAGCAGACGCTAGCGCAGCTTGTACGGCATCTCTTTTTACAAAGTTAGATCTTGCTATGAAAGAATCATAGTGGTATTCACTAACGAGCGTACCATTTTGAGCTAAAATATCCTCAGCAAGCTTTCTATTACTTTTAGGGTAAATAGTTTCCAGGCCGTGAGCTAATACAGCAATTGTTTTTCCTTGCACATCGATACAGGCCTGATGTGCAAGCGAGTCAACACYAATTGCTAAACCGCTGACTATATTCCAACCATTTTCAGAAAACCATTTTGTAAGGTTTTTTGCGATGATCTCCCCGTGTCCAGTTGGTTCGCGAGTACCAATTACAGTAATGCATTTTTCGTTAAGCGCTTCTAAATTACCTGCACAGAAAAGTATCGGCGACGGGGTTTCTATGAGTCTCAGAGAATGAGGATATTCCTTGTCAAAAAAAGAGATTATTCTGTGTTTCTGTGTGTCAGATTTATGAATCTGATCTTCAGCAAAAGAAACCGCTGAATCGATTTCATTTGCTGAATATTTTTTGTTTAAGGACTTCTCTGTAATGTCACTAATACTCATATCATCAAAGTGTTCTAGATTAGCCAAAGAAGAAAGTGACTTTTCTCCGACACCTTTTAATTGGCTAATTGCTAAAAGCTTTTTTGTGTTTATAGAGACAAAACTCACAAGATATCCTCTGTATATCGACAATTTCTCACAGTATAGTACTCTTCACATGTCAGGAAAAGTTCTCCCTTCTTGTTTCTCTTTTGGTACATGTTTCCACCACAAGATGGACATTCTTTAATCCTCATGTTCTCTGTGTGTTTACATTGAGGGGTTTCATGAAATCCGGTACACCCCCAGAAGTGAGTGTCGTCTTTGTGATTCGTGCGTAAT
>NZ_JBFUHK010000111.1:0-5950 GCF_056402435.1 Rahnella sp. P4_A8
TCTTTTCTTTCGATTAACGCTGACCGGCTTAATGCCGCACAGGGTGGTAAAACCTCGGCACAAAATGACGTGCAGGCCACGGTTGCCAGCGGCGGGCAGTGGTCCGGCAGCCTGATTGCCGGGCGTGACCTGAACTTTACCGCACACGATTTCAGCAACGGCGGTACGCTGGCCGCCAACCGCAACGGTCAGTTCAGCTTCGGCACCCTGACCAATAACGGCCTGCTGCAGTCCCTCGGCACGCAGCAGCTTGACGGCGATACCTTCAATAACAACGGCACGGCGCAGTCCGGCGGTGACCAGACGCTGACCCTGAATCAGTTCAATAATCAGGGGCTGACCGGCACCCGCGGCGACTTAGCGCTGACCGTGCGGGACGGCGTGACCAACGGTGATACGGCAACCTTACTGGCTGGCGGTCAACTGACACTCAACACCGCCCAGGCAGATCTGGGTGGCACGCTGACCGGTACGCAGGGTGCAACACTTAACGCCACCGCGCTGACCACCCGCGCCGGATCGGTACAGTCCAGCCAGGGCGATGTGAACCTCAGTGCGGATACCGCGAACTTAAAGGGTTTTCTCTCCGCAGATGGCAACGCGGCGCTGACCACGCAACAGCTCACTACCGGCAACGGCTCGCAGACGCAGGGCAAAAACGCGCTGGGGATCAGTGCGTCTGAAAAAGCCGATCTGGCCGGGAAACTGGTGACACCGGGCACGCTGACGGTTCAGGCCGGTACGCTGACCAACGGCGCGGCGCTGGGTGCGGACAATGTGGATATCACGGCCACCTCGCTGACCAACAACGGTGCCATCACCGCCGACGACAGCCTGCATGTGAAAGCCGGTACGTTGCAGCAGCAAGGCAGCCTGTCTGCGCAGAACCAGATGACGCTGGAAGGCCAGACGCTGGTCAATCAGGGCAATATCTCCGGCGGTAACGTCGGCGTGAATGTTACCGGCAGTCTGACCAATCAGGGCACCGGCGTGATATCGGCGGGTAATGGTCTGACCGTGACGGCACCGGTTGTGACCAACAGCGGCCAGCTTCTGGCACAAACGGTCGGCGTGAATGCCACTGGTATCAGCAACAACGGGCTGATGCAGGGCAACGGCGGTACCACGCTCACCGCCAGCACCTTAACCAACGGTGCGCAGGGGCAGGTATTGTCCGGCGGCACGCTGGGTGTGCAGGCAGGCGATACCCAGAATCAAGGACGTTTACAGGGCAGCCAGTTGACTCTGACCGGTAACAGCCTGACCAACGGCGGCACGGCATTAGGCACGAATGGCCTGAACGCGCAGATGCAGGGGGATCTCACCAACAGCGGCAGCCTGCTCTCTTCCGGTGATGTCACGGTGAACGCCGCCACGCTGGAAAACAGTGGCCAGTTGCTCAGCGATAAAACCGCCACGGTGACGGCTAACCATCTGACCAATCAGGGGCAAATCCAGGGCGACACGCTGGCCGTTACTGCCGGTTCCGCAGATAACAGCGGCAACCTGATTGGCCTGAAGGGCCTGACGGCGCAGCTGCAGCAGGATTTAACCAACGCCACGTCCGGCAAGATGCTGACGCAGGGCGCACTCACCGTCACCGCCGCGCACGTCACCAACAACGGCAACTGGCAGGCCGACAGCGCCGATTTACACGCCGGTCAGTTAGATCTTAACGGCGCGATCCAGACCGCCGCACGCGCGAAGCTGACTCTTACCGGCGCGCTCAACACGCAGGCGCAGGGCAAAATCATCTCAACCGGTCTGGCTATTTTGCAGGCGGCGAACCTGAATAATCAGGGGAACTGGTCGGCGGATAATCTCACCCTGACCGGTGGTGCGCTGACCAGCAGCGGCGGCATCAGCGGTGTCAGCGCGCTTGCGACCACGCTCAGCGGGCAACTTCAGGTTCAGCAGGGCGGCACATTACTCAGTGGCGGCACCGCCACGCTGAACGCCGGGAATATTGCTAACAGCGGCACCATTCAGGCCGGTAATCTTGTGCTGACCACCAACAGTATTAGCAACGCCGGGCAGTTACAGGGCCAGCAAAGCCTGCAGGGTACGGTCCAAAACGGCATCACCAACCTGAGCGGCGGCACCGTGCGCAGTCAGGGCACGTTAGATTTGGGCGCACAGACGCTGCTCAATCAGGGCAAGATGCAGGGCGACGGCGTCACTCATCTGACCCTTTCCAATAATCTCAATAATCAGGGCACCTTACTGACCGGCGGCAGGCTGACAGTGTCTGCACCGGTGCTGACCAACAGCGGCACGCTGCAGGCGCAGGGCCTGACCCTGACCGGCGGCACGCTCAACAACAGCGGTACGCTGACCGGACAGGGCGACAGCGCGCTGAACGTCACGCAGATGACCAATCAGGGCCAGCTTCAGGGCGACCGGCTGACGCTGACCGGTAACGAACTGCATAATACCGGCACCGTTTGGGGCAGTCAGTCGCTGGGGCTTAACGTCCAGAACGCCGACAACCAGGCTGGCGGCAAACTCTACAGCGCAGGCAACCTGACGCTGGTGACGCCAGTGCTGAATCAGGCGGGCAGCCTGCTGGCGCTGGGGGATATGACGCTGCAACTCGGTTCGGGCTTTACCCAGACCGGCACGCTGGCAGCGGGGCAGAACCTCAATCTCAGCACGCAGGGCGACCTGAACGTGCTCGGTACCTTGCAGGGCAACGGCATCCAGCTCAGCTCGACCGGCAACTTTACCAACAGCGGTCAGCTGCGCGGTGGCGGCGGTACGGTGGGCGTGGACGCCGGCAACATCCAGCTCAACGGCAGCGGCAGCGTGCAGTCCGGCGGGGATATCCACCTGGCCAGCCGTGGCGTGCTTAACAACAGCGGCTTTGTCGGCGGGGCGGGCAACGTGGTGATGTCCGCTGGCGGCCAACTGACGAACAGCGCGCTGCTGTACGCCGGTAACAACATGCAGTTGCTGGCCGACAGTATTCACAATAACTACGGCGATATTCTGGCGGGCAACAGCCTGTGGCTGCAGCGGGACGCGGCGGGCAACGCCAACAGCGAAGTGGTCAATACGTCGGGGGATATCGAAACCACCAGCGGCGATATCACCATCAATACCGGGCATTTGCTGAATCAGCGTGACGGGTTGAGCACGTCGAGTTCTTATCAGGCGGCGGCAGACAGCCCGGCATCCGGCGGTGCCAGTTCGATCAAGGTGCGTCTGGGCGATCTGGATGATGATGAACTGGGTGTTAATACGACATCTAGTAGTGGACATACAGGAAGCGGGAGTAACGGAGTACCCTATACGATATATACCAATTATCTGGCCCCAGATGCAAAAGGCGCAATTAAAAAGTTTCTCATAGGGACTTCAACTGTTTCTGCCAGTGCTGCAGGTGGTGCCGGGCGTATTGCTGCAAATAGAAACATTAATATAGCAGCAGGCAATCTAGATAATATTGCTAGTAATATATTGGCTGGTAGCAATATTTCCCTTTCTGGGGGGAGTTTAAATAATCAGTCCTATACCAATAGCATTGAAAATAAATATATTACCTATCAATACGGTGGAAATATAGGGGATGCGTTCCCCGTAGCTACAGTCGTTCCAGACCTCCGAAAAAACGGATATGACGATAGCTATCAGTTCAAAAATAGCCTGAATTCAACCGTTACCTACAATATCACCGGCGCCCCTGAATACGAAACCCTCAGCACCGGCGAAGGTCTCCGCGCCGTTATTCAGGCCGGTGGGGCGGTTAACGCCAGTTTCAGCAATAACATCAGCAATACCACGACCTCCGCTAACGCAGGCGGTTTATCCCATGCGATAAGCGCACCGTCACTGAACGGCACGTCGGGCCTGCAACCGGTCAGCGGTTCGCAAAGCAAACAACTGGCATCCGCACAAAACCTGACCGTCGGCTCCGTTCAGTGGACGGATTCGGTCAGCAATGCCCTGAAGCAGATTGGCAATCAGGGCGCTGCACTGACGGATTACCCGTTGCCGACCGGCAATAACGGTTTGTTTGTCGCGAGTCAGGATCCTGCCAGCCCGTACCTGATCACCACCAACCCGCAACTTGGCGGGATAGGTAAAACTGATCCGAACCTGTTCAATGCGCTGAACGATTACCTTGCGCGACCGACGTCTGCGATATCTGCCGTGGGCAAACAGGCCACCCCGGGTGGCACCGGCCTGACCTCCGCGGCCTTTTCTGCAACGCCGGTGGCAGGTCAGGTTGTCCATCCTGCGGTTCAGCCTGGCACGCCGTCCAACCCACGCATTGAAACGGCACCGGTCTATACCGACGAGAGCAAATTCCTCGGCTCGGCCTACTTTATGGACCGGCTGAAGCTGACGCCGGATTACGACTACAAATTCCTCGGCGATGCCGCCTTCGATACCCGTTATGTCGATAACGCCGTGCTCAGCCAGACCGGGCAGCGCTACGTCGGCGGCACAGGGTCAGACCTCGCGCAGATGCAGTATCTGATTGATAACGCCGCCGAACAGCAGGCCGGTCTGGGCCTGCAACTGGGCGTCAGCCTGTCACCTGAACAGGTCGCTGCGCTGACCAAAAGCATCGTCTGGTGGGAAAAAACCACCGTCAACGGCCAGACGGTTCTGGCCCCTAAACTCTATCTTTCTGCCAACGACACCCACGCGGTGACCGGCAGCGTGATTTCCGGGAACACCGTCAATCTCGACGCCGGGCATATCGTCAATGCGGGCAGTACCCTGCAGGCCCAGACGCAACTGGCGGCAAAAAGCAGCAGTTCGCTGGATAACCTTAACGCCGGGCTGATTGCCTCTAACGGCAGCCTGCAGTTGAGCGCGCTGGGCGATATCAATAATATCGGTTCTTCAATTAGCGGACAGACCGTGGCGCTGGCCTCGGTCAGCGGCGATATCAATAACGTTACGCAGGCGCAGCAGTGGACGGCCGCGCCGACCACCAGCAAAAGTAAAACGGCTCAGCTGACCTTCAGCCAGACCCAGACCGGCGACGTGGCCGGTATCTCGGCCACTGACGGGCTCTCGCTTACCGCCGGTCACGACATCAATAACACCGGTGCCCGGCTCACGGCGGGCAGTGACCTGCAACTGGTGGCGCTGAACGACATCAGCATCACCGGCAACGCGCTCAGCACCAGCAAAACCACGGCGAAAAGCAGTACACAGACCACCGACAGCCAGGCCAGCACGGTCAGCGCGGGCGGTAATTTATCGGCCAGCGCGGGGCACGACCTGACGGTGGCGGGCAGCGCCGTGACCGCCAAAGGCGACGCCACGCTGGCGGCAGTCAACGACATCAACCTCAACACGATGGACCAGAGCAGCCATCAGACCAGCGGCAAAAATCAGGCTGACAGCAACAATGCCACCCGCACGGTGGTGAGCAGCGGCGGCGACCTGACGCTCAGCGCCGGGCGCGACCTTAACTCGCAGGCGGCGCAACTGACCGCCGACCTCAACGCCTCACTCCGCGCCGGTCGCGACGTCAACCTGAACGCGCAGCAGACCAGCACCTACAGCGAAACCCACGGCAGCAAAAGCGTGAGTATCCGTGAAAATGTCGGGCAGGAAGGGACAGCGGTGGTGAGCGGCGGAAGCACCACCATTGCCGCCGGGCGTGACATTACGACACAGGCCGCGCAAGTACAGGCCACCGGCGACCTGGCCCTGAACGCCGGGCGGGATGTGAATATCACCACCGCACAGGAAAGCCAGTACAGCTACGACGAAAAAACCAAAACCAAAAAACACCTGTTCTCCGGCACGACCACGCACACCGTTGCAGAGGACTATGCCACCACAGAGAAAGCCTCACAGCTGAGTGGCAATAAAGTCTCCGTTGTCGCCGGGCAGGACCTGACGGTGAAAGGTTCGTCCGTGGTCGGTGACGGGGATGTGACGCTGAAAGCGGGGAAAGACCTCAGCATTACCGCCGCCACAGAGG
>NZ_JBFUHK010000112.1:0-5935 GCF_056402435.1 Rahnella sp. P4_A8
GCCCATTATCTCCGGTTATATAGGGATGTTTTTTTGAGCGCCGGCAGCACATTTCAGCGCCCGGATATTACTGCCATCCATCGCTGTGGCAGACCAGTCAACAAGGCCATAAAGCAACCTGTTGAAAATAAGGTTAATCACTGCCGATTTTGACCATTGGTTAAAGCGGATAAACGGTTTTCCACGGCCCCTATCGTTTAGATAAATCGCGCCATAGGGCACCTGAACACAACACCCAGAACATGCCGTTGATGATCATGCGGTGCTGTGCCCATGGCCGTCCGCCCCGTGGCGTAGCAGGCTCAAGAGGCAACAAGGACTGGATGATGGTCCATGCTTCGCCGGGAAGGTCGTAGCGAGGCATAGTTTACTATGTCTTGAAAACAGATAGTTACTATAGCCCGGATGATTAAGGGACACAGCTTAGCTGCAGGTCACCTGCAGCCAGGCCTTAATTCATTTACGGTGAAGGTTTTTCAGGCCCATCGTCGCGCAGTTATCTAACGTTACTCTTCGCCTTCATAAGCCTGACGATAGAGTTCAATGACCTGCTCTTTAGTCGCTTTGCGCGGGTTCGTTAACTGGCAGACATCTTTTTTCGCATTCTCGGCCATGATGGCAAAATCTTCAGGTTTGACGCCCAGGCTTTTCAGATCGCGAGGAATGCCAACCTGCCTGCTCAGGCGGCGGATGGCGTTAATGGCTTTAACCGCAGCCTCATCGGTAGAGAGCCCGGCCACGTTTTCCCCCATGGCCTCTGCAATATCGCGGAAGCGATTAAGGTTGCCAATCAAGTTAAAGTACTCAACATAAGGCAGCAGAATGGCATTACATACCCCATGGGGAAGGTTATAGAACCCGCCCAACTGATGCGCCATCGCATGGACATAGCCCAGAGAAGCGTTGTTAAAGGCAATCCCGGCGAGGTACTGCGCGTAGGCCATATTATCCCTTGCCTTCATATATTCGCCGTTTGCCACAGCTTTGGGAAGGTACTGGGTGATCATCCTGATCGCTTGCAGCGCGGCGGCATCAGTCAGCGGGTTCGCCATGGTAGACACGTACGCTTCGATGGCGTGAGTTAACGCATCCATGCCGGTCGCGGCGGTCAGTGAAGGTGGCATCCCGACCATGAGCTCCGGGTCGTTAATCGAGATTTGAGGCGTCACGCGCCAGTCAACAATCGCCATTTTAACTTTACGTGCTGTATCAGTGATGATGCAGAAACGGGTAATTTCTGAAGCGGTACCTGCGGTGGTGTTGATTGCCATTAATGGGATCATATCGTTGCTGGATTTATCAATACCCTCAAAGTCGTGAATATTTCCTCCATTGGCTGCGACTAATCCAATACCTTTCGCACAGTCATGGGAGGAACCGCCACCGAGTGAAACAATACCATTGCAGCCATGTTCCCGGTAAAAACTAATCCCCGCCTCTACGTTTTTATCTGTGGGGTTAGGTTCCGCGCCACCAAATATACGCGCTTCAATACCGGCTTCTTCATAAATTTTAGCGACTTTGTCCGCCATGCCACTTTTTGCCAGGAAAGCGTCCGTGACAATCATGATTTTTTTTACATCTAACGTTTTTGCCAGCGTACCGGCTTCCTGAACACTGCCTTCGCCAAATACATTTCGTGTTGGCAGAAAATAATATGTCGACATTGAGCTTCCCCTGTTCATAAATGTGATTGTTAATGTGTCCATGACTGCTTTTGAGCGGTAGACAAAATGCATCAAGCGCGGAGCGGGTGATGCGAACAAAAGCGCGGACCGAACATATCCACGACAATGGTAAGGGATTACTGGTAAAGAACAGAGAACAACCTCACAAAAGGAATGGTCTTTATAACAAAAAGAATTATCTTTTTTCACATTGCATGTCTGGTTGGTCGTTGACCTGGTCGATTCAGGTTACCGCTGGAGATTTCACGCCGGCCAATACACAAATGTTGTTGCAAATCTTGCGACGTCTGCGGCAGAGGGAAGCGGCGAAAATAATCGGGTGAGCCATACACGGCGGCGATGAAGGGGCCTGTCTCCGATCTTCGTACGAATACATAAACAATTTCCTGACAGTCCAATAAATCGTCCGCACCACCTCGCAGGATACAAACACATCGCTGGACAGCCTATTTGTTTCGGCCTATTTTTAATCAATCGATTGATTAACTCTTTTATGAGGCAATATGCCGACCTCTCAACCTCCCATAACTTCTCGTGGCGAACAGGCTAAAAATAGCCTTATTAAAGCTGCCATCGCTCAGTTTGGTGAATATGGCTTGCAGGCGACCACCCGTGATATCGCGGCTCTTGCCGGGCAAAATATTGCGGCTATCACCTATTATTTCGGCTCAAAAGAAGAGCTGTATATTGCTTCTGCTGGGTGGATTGCTGATTTTATCAACGACAATTTTCTTGAGCACATGCAGTGCGCCGAAGAGGTTATGAGTCAGTCGCCATCAGACAAAGCGCAAATCCGCCAGCTAATTCATACGGCATGTGAGCAAATGATAAGGCTGCTCACCTCCGATGAAACTCTGAATCTCAGCAAATTTATCTCTCGCGAACAGCTTTCGCCAACACCCGCTTATCAGCTCATCCACGATCGTGTGATAGCACCGATGCACAGCCACCTGACTTCCCTTGTGGGCCGTTACACTGGACGTGATCCCCTGGATACCGAAACCATTTTGCATACTCACGCTTTGCTCGGACAGATTCTGGCCTTCCGACTGGGGCGGGAAACTATTTTACTACGCACCGGTTGGACAAACTTTGATAAGGCCAACCGGCAGCAAATCAGTAGCGTTGTGTTAACCCACGTCGATTTCATCCTGCTGGGATTGTCTGTTAATTAAGGAAGATCGTGCCATGAAAAATAAAAAGCCCATGGTTGTGCTCGTTGTTATTGCGTTGCTGGTCAGCTGTTTTGGCGGCTGGATGTGGTATCAAAGCGAGCAGGAAAAGCCATTAACGCTCTACGGGAATGTGGATATTCGCACAGTGAACATGAGCTTTCGCGTCGGTGGTCGCCTCGCTACGTTGCAGGTCGATGAAGGCGATTCAATCAAGGCTGGGGAAACGCTCGGGGAACTGGACAAAGGCCCGTATCAAAACGCCTTGCAACAGGCGGAAGCAAACGTTGCAGCGACACAAGCGAAATTTGATTTGATTATTGCCGGCTACCGTGACGAAGAAATTGCCCAGGTGGCCGCGCAGGTGAATCAGGCGCAGGCTGCCTATGACTATGCCCAGAATTTTTACCAGCGCCAACAAGGGCTGTGGGCCAGACGCATGATTGCTGCAAATGAGCTGGAAAATTCCCGTTCATCAAGCGATCAGGCAAAAGCTACACTGAAAGCCGCGCGCGATAAGCTCAGTCAGTACCACAACGGTAACCGCCCGCAAGAGATTGCCCAGGCACAGGCCAGTCTGCAACAGGCTAAAGCACAGCTCTCCCAGGCGCAGCTGGATTTACAGGACACCACGCTTACCGCCCCATCCGCCGGCACATTGCTTACTCGCGCTGTTGAACCAGGGAGCATGCTCAGCGCGGGTAGCACGGTATTAACGCTTTCCCTTACACGCCCGGTGTGGGTACGTGCTTATGTGAATGAAGTGAGTCTTTACAATGTACAGCCGGGTACGGAAGTGCAGATTTATACCGACGGGCGTCCCGAAAAGCCCTATCACGGCAAAATTGGCTTTGTTTCTCCTACCGCGGAGTTCACCCCTAAAACGGTTGAGACGCCCGATCTGCGCACCGATTTGGTCTATCGCCTGCGCATTATCGTGACCGATGCCGACGATTCGCTGCGTCAGGGTATGCCGGTCACCGTAAGTTTTAACAATGGTGCCCAGCATGACCCGCTATGACAGCGGCATCATCCGCTTGCAGGGGCTGATGAAAAACTTCCCTGAACTGGGTAAACCCGCGGTAGCAAGCCTTGAATGTGAAATCCACCCGGGGGAAGTCACCGGGTTGGTGGGGCCTGACGGCGCAGGGAAAACCACGCTAATGCGTATGCTGGCAGGCTTGATGAAACCTAGCGGGGGAAGTGCACAGGTCATAGGCCTCGACCCAATCAAAGATGGCAGTGCCCTACACGCCGTAGTAGGGTACATGCCGCAAAAATTCGGGCTGTATGAAGACCTGACGGTAATGGAAAATCTCACTCTGTACGCAGACCTGCGTGGAGTGACGGACGAGGAACGTAAAAAAACATTTGCGCGGCTGCTAGAATTTACTTCCCTCGGTCCCTTTACCTCGCGCCTCGCCGGCAAACTTTCCGGCGGTATGAAGCAGAAGCTAGGCCTCGCCTGTACACTGGTCGGCCAACCCAAGGTTCTGCTGCTCGATGAGCCCGGCGTCGGCGTAGACCCCATTTCGCGACGCGAGCTGTGGCAGATGGTGCACGAACTGGCAGGTGAAGGGATGCTGATCCTATGGAGTACTTCGTACCTCGACGAAGCCGAACAGTGCCGCGAGGTGCTGCTGCTAAACGAAGGCGAGCTGCTGTATCACGGAGCACCAAAAGAGCTGACGCAGAAAATGGCCGGGCGTTCGCTGCTGGTGAGTCATGGGGGAGAAAACAACCGCAAGCTACTTCAGCGGGCGCTGAAATTGCCGCAGGTGAGCGACGGTGTGATCCAGGGGCGTTCCGTACGTCTGATACTGGCAAAAGACGCCACTATAGAAGAGCTGGCACAAGCATTGGATCTGTCTCTGGAGCAAATAACGCGTACCGTCCCGCGTTTTGAAGATGCGTTTATCGAACTGCTGGGGGGCACCGGCACGAAGGAATCACCGCTAGGAAAAATACTGCATACGGTGGAAGGCAGTTCCGAAGAAACGGTGATTGAAGCCAAACAGCTCACAAAGAAATTTGGTGATTTCACAGCGACTGACCAGGTCAATTTTACCGTACAGCGCGGCGAGATCTTCGGGCTGCTTGGGCCGAACGGCGCGGGTAAATCCACGACGTTTAAAATGATGTGCGGGCTGCTAGTGCCGACCTCTGGCAAGGCGCTGGTGTTGGATATGGATCTGAAAACCAGCTCCGGTAAGGCCCGTCAGCATCTGGGATATATGGCACAGAAGTTTTCGTTGTACGGCAACCTGACGGTTGCACAAAATCTGCGTTTCTTCTCAGGTGTATACGGGCTGCACGGCAAGGTGCAGGACGACAAAATTTCCCGTATGAGCGAAGCGTTTAACCTCCAGCCGATATTTAACAGCCCGACAGATTCCCTGCCACTCGGCTTCAAGCAGCGCCTGGCGTTGGCCTGCTCACTGATGCATGAGCCGGATATTCTGTTCCTTGATGAACCCACGTCTGGCGTTGACCCGATTACACGGCGCGAATTCTGGTTGCACATCAACGACATGGTTGAAAAAGGTGTAACCGTGATGGTCACCACACACTTTATGGACGAGGCGGAATATTGCGACCGTATCGGGCTGGTATATCGTGGCAAGCTTATCGCCAGCGGCACGCCGGACGATCTCAAACAGCAGGCGGCAGACGACGAGCAGGTCGACCCAACCATGGAACAGGCATTTATCACGCTGATAAACAAGTGGGATAAGGAGCACACGCATGAGTGAGCATAAAATAGTCTCATGGAGGCGAGTACGCGCCCTCTGCGTGAAGGAAACGCGCCAGATTGCGCGTGACCCGAGCAGTTGGTTGATTGCTGTGGTGATCCCCCTGCTGCTGCTTTTTATTTTCGGCTTTGGCATCAACCTGGATTCAAGCCGCCTGCACGTGGGGATTCTGCTGGAACAGCAAAGCGAAGAAGCGCTGAGTTTCGCTCATACCATCAGCGCTTCGCCCTACATTCAGCCGACCATCAGCGATAACCGCCACGAACTGATTCAGCTCATGCAGGCGGGAAAAATCCGCGGCATAGTGGTTATCCCTACAGAC
>NZ_JBFUHK010000113.1:0-5876 GCF_056402435.1 Rahnella sp. P4_A8
GGTCTGATGTTTTAGCTTTCGTATTCATTTGCTATTCTCCAACTTACTGTCCGATCACCAATTGGAACTAGTTAGATCTATATTGGTGCTGTTTCTGAACTATATATCCAAAATAATGGGAGATATGCGATTAAATGTCAATTGATCAATCTGAAAAATTAAAGCTCATAAGAGACTCTGAGCGTCTAAAATCGAAGGAAGTCGCTGAATTAGTTGGACTTAATTATTCCAGCTATCATGGCTATGAGTCTGGGAAAGCCAAAATGTCGATGGAAGCGGGGATCAAGATTTTCAAACACCCGCGTTTTCGCAAGTATCGCGATTGGTTCATGTTTGACGAAACCGACCCAGCTTCCGGCCAAATTGCGCCGGCACTCGCACACTTTGGGCCAGAAAATCCAACCTCATCCCACTCAGACCAAAAGACTGGCTAACGATATACGCAGCACAAATATGTGATTTTTGTACAGTCGCCGACTGCTACAGCCACAAACAAACAGTACCGAACAAAGTTGTAACCATTGGAGGGCTTCGCTATGTCAATTAAGAAGCTCGATGATGGTCGATATGAAGTGGACGTAAGGCCGCAGGGTTCCGAGGGAAGAAGAATCCGGCGTAAATTTAATACGAAAGGTGAGGCTCAGATTTATGAGCGTCATGTGCTGGTTAACTACCATAATAAAGAGTGGTTAGAGAAACCGGCAGACCGCCGCAAGCTGACTGATTTGCTGGAATTGTGGTGGCTATACCACGGTAAGCACCATAACCGTGGTCTGATAGAAAAAGGCAGGCTTTCAGCAATCATGATTAAGTTTGCTGAAATCGGGGTGACCAGAGCTGACCAGATAACCAAGAAAGCTATAACGGATTATCGGGTCAAGATGATGAATGAAGGCTTGAAACCAGCCAGCGTGAACCGTCATCAGGCTATATTCAGCGGCATGTTTACCAAGCTGATTGATGCCAATGAATATCACAGCGAGCATCCTTTCAGAGGCGTGAAAAAGCTTAAAGAGGCTGAGCCAGAAATGGCGTTTCTTTCCACGGAAGAAATCACGCAGTTGCTCGATATGCTGGAAGGAGACAACCGCAACGCTGTGCTGCTTTGTCTGGCCACCGGTGGTCGCTGGAGTGAAGTTGCAGATCTTAAAGCTGAGCACATTATTAACTGCATGCTGACATTCATGAAAACGAAGAATGGTAGACGCAGAACAATACCGCTGTCTGAGGGCTTGGTTAAAATGGTGAAAAAACGTAGTACCGGGAAACTGTTTACGCCCAATTACGACACGGTGCGAAACACACTGCGAACTATGAAGCCAGACCTACCCGCCGGACAGGCTGTCCATGTACTGCGGCACACATTCGCCACGCATTTTATGATGAATGGAGGTAATATTATTACACTACAGCGAATTTTAGGGCATTCCACCGTACAACAGACCATGGTTTATGCGCACTTTGCACCGGACTTTTTGCAGGATGCAGTCTCATTAAACCCACTTAACGGGGTGTCCATATAATGTCCACGAATCTGCACTATTTAGGACTAAGTGAAACTTTATGAGTAACTTAACTGATTGTATTTCCACGGAAAGCACCACCGAGTCAGGGGGTCACATGTCCGTTCAAGGTCGCATCCACTCATATGAATCCTGTGGCACCGTTGACGGCCCAGGTATCCGTTTCATTGTTTTCTTCCAGGGTTGCCTGATGCGTTGCATGTATTGCCACAACCGCGATACCTGGGATACACATGGCGGAAAAGAGATCAATGTTGATGATTTAATGAAAGAAGTCGTGACGTATCGTCACTTCATGAATGCTTCCGGCGGTGGTGTAACAGCCTCTGGTGGCGAAGCCATTCTTCAGGCAGAGTTTGTGCGTGACTGGTTCCGCGCCTGCCAGAAAGAAGGGATCAACACTTGCCTGGATACCAACGGTTTTGTCCGCCGTTATGATCCGGTGATCGACGAATTATTGGATGTCTCTGATCTGGTCATGCTTGATCTCAAGCAGATGAATGATGACATTCACCAGAATCTGGTGGGCGTGTCCAACCACCGCACTCTGGACTTTGCCCGCTATCTGGCAAAACGTAATCAGCGCACCTGGATCCGTTATGTCGTGGTGCCGGGCTGGTCTGATGATGATGACTCCGCGCATAAGCTGGGTGAGTTCACCAAAGATATGACTAACATCGAGAAGATCGAACTGCYGCCATACCATGAGTTGGGCAAACATAAATGGACGGCAATGGGTGAGAAATACGGTCTGGATGGCGTAAATCCGCCCACCAAAGAGATCATGGAAAGAGTGAAAAATATTCTTGCCAGTTACGGGCATAAAGTTATTTATTAACAGCCTGAGATGTTCATAAAAAAGACGCCAAATGGCGTCTTTTTTGCTTTATGGCTCAGAACATACCCAAAATCATTGGGATTGCAGCTTTAATTATGAAAAGGATTAGGCAGTCGCTACAGGATTATGCGTATGATCCGCTTTGCGCATCAGCATCACCAGATACACCAGCGAGACCACTGCAATCATCACGAACAACAGACGATCGGAATAACTCTGCATTAGCATCGCGGTCATTGTCGGCCCGGCGAGGCTGCCGATGGTGTAACTCATCAGTAATGCCTGGTTCATCGCCACCAGTTCCTCTGCGTTGACTTTTTCGCAAGCCCAGGACATGGCGACCGGATACAGCGTGAAACCAGCACAACCCAGAATGAACAGCGTCGGAGCCATCGCATAACCACTGAGCATCGCAATGCTGCCAAGGATAACGGCGAAGATCTGAATGCGCAGAACCATCAGACGGCCATAACGGTCAGCCAAACGCCCTACCGGCCATTGCCCGATAATCCCGGCGCTGACCAGCAATGCCATCCAGTAACCTACATCTGCATCGCTCATTCCCTGATGCGTCAGGAACAAAGGCATCAGGCCGTATAAAGATCCCAAAACGATGCCGGAAATAATACAGCCGTTAATTCCCAGCCGCGCATTACGGCGTCTGAACATCGGCATTACCGCATGACGCGGCTGCCCGCTTTCCTGATTCTCAATATGCGTTAACAACAATGGCAGCATTGCAATGACAATCAGCGCTGTCACCCACGGCAGTACACTTAAAATTGCCGTCGGCACCGTACCCACCAAAAGCTGCCCAACCACCGTGCCGATGTAATACATGATCATATACGCTGCCAGTAACTGGCCGCGGTTTCTGACGGTTCCGCTGCGTAGCAACGCACTTTCCACCACTACCCAGATCAATGCGCAGCCGATGCCTGCAACGAATCGCGCCGTCACCCAACTCCAAAAACTTATTGAAAGTGCCAGACCTGCGGTCGCGACAGCAAACAGGATGCAGGAAAGGTAGTAACTGCGGTTAAAACCAACACGTTTAATCAGTCCGCCCGCAAGCAAAGTACCCAGCAGATTACCGGTAAAATAAGACGAACTGACGAGTCCGACCTGCCAGGTTGGAAGTTGCTCATGGCTGAGCCACAAAGGGACCAACGTGTTTAAAACGGCGATAGAAATCGTCAACAACAGAAGTCCGCACAGGAGCAGAGAAACAGGACGGGAATAGGCGGACATAGGGCGGTGATGACCACAAAGAGGAAGAAATTGCGCGCATCATGCCACCGGCGGTTTAAAAGTCAATCTGGCAAAAATTGACCTGAGCACAAAGTGGAGAAGAATGATTGAAAACACTAATCAAGCTTAATGATTAAGATGAATGACACTTTAAAGACAGGTTAATATCACCATGATAACAAACAAGTTTGCATTTCCCGCAGCCATTACATTTTGCGTCATCAACAGAAGGTTGATTCTGTTGATTAAAAAATATTGCCGTGCGCGGACAGGCAATTTCGCACATTCGGCACAAGTCATCCAACCGTCCCAGACACTGGGACAAAATAACCGGACGCAAACCAGTATCCATTGGCACACACTGATCCAGCGCCTCTCTTTCGCAAGCCTGCGTACAGGCACCGCAAAAGTCACATTCAGCATAATCGATAGCCAGCGAAGCCTTTCCTCCCTGGATGCTTATAATGCCGACCGGGCACGCCTGTGCGCAACGTCCGCATCCATCACATTGTTGCTGAAACACCGGTTCGGCAATGGCCTGAGGCGGACGGGCAATCACGCGCGCCAGCAAGTTCGCAGAAGGCTGTGCCGCCTGTTCAATTGCCTGTTTGCCCGGTGACAGCAAGCCGCGGAATAACCCACGGCGGCTGACCGTTCTGCTGCTCATCCAGGCACGATAGTATCTGGCGTCGCGGGAATCGCTCATCAGAAATACAGATCCACGACGGGCGCTTCCAGACTACGTTGTTGTTTCCAGCCCTGTAGTGTGGATTCTGCCAGTACGGCCACTCCGAGATAAAACGGGTGTTCTGCTTTCTGACGGAGTAATTCGAAATAGCGTCCGGCCCACGGCAATAAATGCTCTGTCAGAAATTCATCCAGCAAAGAAGGTGAATTCTCGGCTAACCATGCAGACATCATCAGCAGCAAACCGATGTGATCTTCAGGCTCTGCCTGCTCCAGATGGGGTTCAATACCGTTTTCACGCATCCACTGGCGCAATGCCAGCGTTGAATCGCCAAACAGCACTGATTCTTTGTCCAGATACACCGAGCCCCAAGGTGGCGCGGGTAACGAATAAGGGCCGATAAAAAGACGCTGATACGCGTCATCCAGACTTTCAGACGCGGCCGTAATCTGGCTGAATGTTTCTCCCGCCTGAGTTTTAGCCTCGTCACTCGCACATGGCCATGACTCGGTCCAGACGCTGCTTTCAAGTAACGTAATTAAGACGCTAACTTCAGGAGAGCTCGGCGGATAAAACAGCATCGCGCCTAATACTTTACCGGTTAAACTAATTGATTCTGCTGACATAATTAACTCATTTTGCAGAGGCACATCCTTACTGGCGACGTGCCTCCTGATAAACCTGACTACCTGAAATTAGCCGCCCACTGCCATTCCCACTGTCATATGCAGACCGTAGAAAATCGCCCGACCAATCAGTTCTCCGGCAAACACCAGCACAAAGGCCAGTATCATTGAGGCCAGTGCAGGTCGTTTACGCAGTATAAGCGGACAGAACCAGCAGCCCAGTCCAAGAACAACCAGCACCAGCCGCCACACCGACAACACACCGTATTGTGGGATAAGCGCTGACGCAGCCTGAACGGAACTGCTGATGCCTGCCAGACTGGCGCTTTGCATAACAACAACAGCCATACTCACGACCAGTGACACAAAGCTGATGACCGGCAGCAGACGTAGCGCACAACCATTAATATTAGCACCACGCAGCAGCAGGTAGCCCAGAACCGGTCCGCCAATCAGTACCGTCAGGCCAAAATGAAACGCGGTATACGCATTGTCCCAGGTTGGCACAGTATTGATTGCATACACACGACACATCGCGAAGACGAATCCAACACCTGCCAGCATGGTCACGATTAACCAGATTTTAGCGAGCACGCGTGGCATCTTGTTGATCATCGCCAGCAGCCAGTAAATCCCGCCCAGCGCAAAGAAGAGCGAGCCGCTGCCAATTTCGTTGCTCAGCGGCGACGCGCCCAGCCGGTTAAGCGAATTGAATGCCCGCAGCGGTGACCCCAGATGCAGAACCGAGGCGATGAAAGCGATCGCCATCAACACCCACAAAAAGAACATCGAGAGATGGATCTGGCGGTATTCTTCCCTACTGCGCTGAGTCAGCAACGCAATGGCAAGCACAATAAATGCGCCAACGACACATTGCCCCAGAACCGTAAAGACCATCAAAGGCCATTCATGCCATCCGTTTCCCATCTCAAACCTCCTTCGGGTTAGCC